>NZ_JXAQ01000007.1:0-174377 GCF_000815295.1 Bacillus sp. MSP13 | reverse complement strand
AGCACATTCTCTTGAATGTGCTTTTTTGTTGATGCATCATAATCATAGACAGAAAACATAAAAGAGGTGGGCCAATGAGTGTTCAAGCGCATAAACAAGAAGCTCCGGATATCGTTCGGTGCAAAGTGATCACAGTCAGTGACACAAGAACGGAGGAAACCGATAAAAGCGGCAAGTCGATGATTTCGTTTTTAGAAGAAGCCGGTCACCACATTGCAGCATATGAAATTGTGAAAGACGAAAAGGACGCTTTGCAGCGGGCTGTGCTTGCGGGCTGTATGGATGAACAAACAGACGCGGTTCTCTTAAACGGAGGGACAGGCATAGCAAATCGGGACGTCACAATTGAAGCCATTTCGCCGCTGTTTTCAAAAGAGCTGCCCGGTTTTGGAGAAATATTCAGGATGCTGAGTTATACAGAGGATATCGGCTCTGCCGCGATCATGTCGAGAGCGACTGCTGGCGTTATCCAGCATACAGCTGTTTTCTCAACCCCGGGCTCAAGCGGCGCGGTAAGGCTGGCCATGAATAAGCTGATTATTCCCGAATTGGCACATGTCGTCAGAGAAATCAGAAAAGACAAGTAAATGAATAAATACTAAGAAACTTCACCTGAAAATTAGGTGAAGTTTTTTTTATAAAAGGCTTGAAAAAACGAAACGTACTTGTTAAAGTGTATACATACAAAATGTATTTTTATTAAATATAATTTATTTTTATACAAAAATGAAACACGGTTGAGAGGGGATTTTTATTATGTCAGAACAGAAAAAAGTCGTATTAGCATACTCGGGAGGACTTGATACCTCCGTCGCAATAAAATGGCTTCAGGAGCAAGGATATAATGTGATTGCCTGCTGTCTGGACGTCGGTGAAGGCAAGGATTTGGCGTTTGTTCAGCAGAAAGCGCTGGAAGTCGGCGCGACAAATTCCTACGTGATCGATGCAAAAGAAGAATTCGCACAGGACTACGCGCTTATCTCTTTGCAGGCCCATACAATGTATGAAGGGAAATATCCGCTCGTTTCGGCATTATCTCGGCCGCTGATTGCAAAAAAATTGGTTGAAATCGCGGAAAAGGAAGATGCGCAGGCGATTGCGCACGGATGCACAGGGAAAGGAAATGACCAGGTTCGTTTCGAAGTCTCCATTAAGTCATTAAACCCTGATCTTGAAGTGATCGCGCCGGTTCGGGAATGGCAGTGGTCACGTGAAGAAGAAATTGAATATGCGGCAAGCCGCGGCATTCCGATTCCGATCAATCTTGACAGCCCATATTCTATTGATCAAAACCTCTGGGGACGTGCGAATGAGTGCGGCATTTTAGAAGATCCATGGGCGGCGCCGCCTGAAGGCGCATACGATTTAACAGCTCCGCTGGAAAAAACCCCGGACACGCCGGAAGTGATTGAAATTGCGTTTGAACAAGGTGTGCCTGTATCCATTGACGGCGTATCCTACTCGCTTTCTGAATTGATTTTGAAGCTGAATGAAATGGCAGGCGCGCACGGCGTCGGGCGTATTGACCATGTGGAAAACCGCCTTGTCGGCATTAAATCCCGGGAAGTATACGAATGCCCTGGTGCGATGACACTCATCAAAGCACATAAAGAACTGGAAGATTTAACACTAGTAAAAGAAGTAGCCCATTTTAAACCGATCATCGAGCAAAAAATGTCAGAAATCATTTACAACGGCTTATGGTTCTCACCGTTAAAAGACGCGCTGCACGCTTTCTTAAAAGAAACACAACAGCATGTCACAGGCATTGTCCGCGTGAAACTGTTTAAAGGCCATGCAATTGTAGAGGGACGCAAATCAGAATACTCTCTATATGACGAAAAACTCGCAACATATACAAAAGACGATGCGTTTGATCACCATGCGGCAATCGGGTTTATCGAGCTTTGGGGACTTCCTACAAAAGTGAACAGCATCGTGAAAAAGAAGGAGCAGATGAAAGCATGAAGAAGCTTTGGGGAGGCCGATTTCAAAAAACGCCGGAAAAATGGGTCGACGAGTTCGGCGCGTCTATATCATTTGACCGAAATTTAGTGACTGAAGACATTACAGGGTCTCTCGCACATGCTGCCATGCTGAAAAAATGCGGTATCCTGACATCGGAAGAAGAGCTGAAAATCCGCGAGGGACTGAATACCCTTCTGCAAAAAGCAGAGGAAGAGGCATTGGAATTCTCAGTTGATTATGAGGATATTCATTTAAACATTGAGAAAATGCTTATTGATGAAATCGGCCCTCTCGGCGGCAAGCTGCATACTGGAAGAAGCCGAAATGATCAGGTGGCGACTGACATGCATTTATACTTAAAACATCATGTCAGCCACATTATTGAGCTGATTGAGGCGTTCCAAAGCGTATTGATTGAAAAGGCGGAAGCGAATGTTGAAACGATTCTGCCGGGTTACACACATCTGCAGCGCGCCCAGCCGATTTCATTCGCCCACCATTTGCTTGCGTATTTCTGGATGCTGGAGCGCGACAAGGAGCGCTTTCAGGATTCAATGAAACGGATTAACAAATCTCCGCTCGGCTGCGGAGCGCTCGCGGGAACAACCTTCCCTATCGACCGTGACTATTCAGCAGAACTGCTCGGTTTTGATTCTATCTATGAAAACAGCCTGGACGGCGTCAGCGACAGAGATTTCATTTTAGAGTTTTTAAGCAACAGCAGTATGCTGATGATGCACCTATCCCGTTTCTCTGAAGAGATCATTCTATGGTGCTCTCAGGAGTTTAAATTCATTGAGCTTGACGATACGTACGCAACGGGAAGCAGCATGATGCCGCAAAAGAAAAACCCTGATATGGCAGAACTGATCCGCGGCAAAACAGGACGCGTATACGGTGATATGATGGGGCTGTTTACGATCATGAAAGGCCTTCCGCTCGCTTACAACAAAGACCTTCAAGAAGACAAAGAAGGCATGTTTGACACGGTGAAAACGGTCGAGGGCAGCCTGCAAATCTTCACAGGCATGATCCAAACAATGATTGTAAACAAAGAGGTCATGAAGCAAGCGACAAAACAAGACTTTTCAAATGCGACGGAACTGGCCGATTATTTAGCGAAAAAAGGAATGCCGTTCAGAGAAGCGCATGAAGTAGTCGGAAAACTTGTGTACACATGCATCGAAAAAGGGATCTATTTAAGCGATATGCCGTTTGCTGAATTTCAGCAGGCGAGCCCGCTCTTCGAAGAAGATATTTACACTGTGTTAGATCCATACCACGCAGTTGAAAAAAGAATGAGCGCCGGAGGCACCGGGTTCAAACAGGTGGAGCAGGCGCTAAAAAAAGCGAAAGCTTGCGTGGCAGCCGGAGTTTGTTAAAATTCCCTTCATAAAATCCCGTCATTATAGCCAACCTATCTCTATAATGATGGGAGGAAGAAGAATGAAAAAAGAATCGGAACGCTATATTTATGATGAACAAGAAAGCCAGGAGACAACAAGACTCATTTCAGAAGCCTATCAAAGCGGTTATGTCGATATGCCTGATCAGGAGCCTTCATCTTCTGCGGAATAAGCTGTCTGTACAGGCAGCTTTTTTTGTATGTCAAAGTGTAAAAAGTGATATTGGGGGCCTTTTATAGTAAAGTAGAAGAAGAAACACTTTATTGAAAGCGGCGACGTTGCTTTGGGAGGTATTTATGTGCGACATGCTTTAATTACTGCCGGTTCGAAGGGGTTAGGCCGCAAAGTGACTGAGACGTTGCTTGCAAAGGGGTATTCAGTAACAGTCAATTACAGGCACGATGAGGAGGCTGTCAGCCGCCTGAAGGAATCCTGTCCTGATTGTCTTGATCGGCTGCAATTTGTAAAAGGTGATGTCACCAAAAAAGAAGATTTGCTCCGTATTGCAGAGGCTGCCTTAAACCGCTTTGGAAGGATCGACTTTTTGATTAACAACGCGGGCCCATACATATTTGAACGTAAAAAGTTAGCCGATTATACTGATGATGAATGGTACGGGATGCTGGAAGGGAATTTAAGCGCCGTTTTTCATTTATTCAAAGCGGTTATTCCGGCCATGAGACAACAGCAGTTCGGACGCATTATCACGTACGGATTTCAAGGTGCGGCGCACGCGCCCGGTTGGCTTCACCGATCGGCTTTTGGCGCTGCGAAAGTGGGGTTGGCTTCTTTGACGAAGACCATTGCCATTGAAGAAGCCGAATTCGGCATAACAGCCAATATGGTTTGCCCGGGAGACATTGTCGGCGACATGAAGGAAGCGTCAATAGAAGAAGCCAGACAGCGAATCGGCAAAGAAAAAACGCCGATAGGAAGATCTGGCACAGGCGAGGATATCGCCCGGATTATCGCTTTCTTGTGTGAAGAGGACTCAGACCTAGTGACAGGGACTGTCATTGAAGCAACAGGGGGACTCAATGTCATTAATAAGAATCAAACAACATAAGTTTTTCAGCTTTTTAAAAAGGGAAAATAAAAAAATCAAAATAATGTGACGAGGTGAAAGTAATGAAAGTGACATATCACGGACATTCTGTTATCACAGTGGAAACAAAGGGCCATCATATAATATTTGACCCGTTTTTGACAGGGAATTCGTTAACGGATCTAAAGCCGGAGGATGTAAAAGCAGATGTCATCTTATTGACGCATGGCCACAATGACCATGTCGGCGACACAGAACAAATTGCCAAGCAAAACAACGCGCTGGTTGTAGCTCCGAACGAGCTCGCTGTGTACTTAGGCTGGAAAGGCTTGAATGTTCATCCAATGCACATCGGCGGCTCCCGCCAGTTCGATTTTGGTAAAGTGAAGCTCACACAGGCCTTTCACGGATCAGCGATCACAGATGAAGAAAACAAAACGATCACTTATACAGGCATGCCAGCTGGTATTTTGCTGACGGTAGAAGATAAAACGATTTTCCACGCAGGCGATACGGCTCTTTTCTCCGATATGAAGCTGATTGGCGAATTGAATCATATTGATCTTGCCTTCCTGCCGATTGGCGATAACTTTACGATGGGGCCTGAAGACGCCAAGCTTGCCGCTGAATGGCTCCGGGCAAAACAGGTCGTGCCGGTTCATTACAATACATTCCCGGTTATCGAACAAGATCCTGAGGCATTTGCTGACAGCCTGCCGGGCGGAGTCGGTAAAGTCATGGCGGTTGGTGAGACGATCGAGCTATAACCGGCTGATCACATCTCCTGGTTCACCAGGGGGTGTTTTTTATTTTTCCCGCTCATTGCGCATGAATCCTCCGAGCCCTTATAATAAAAACAGAAGACTGTCCTTAGAGGTGAAAGGCTTGGCAACGAAGCATGAACAAATTTTAACGTATATTGATTCACTGCCTGTCGGTGAAAAAATTTCTGTGCGAAGAATTGCAAAGGAAATGAAAGTAAGCGAAGGGACCGCGTACAGAGCGATCAAGGAAGCAGAAAATAAAGGATTTGTCAGCACGATTGAACGTGTGGGCACAATCCGGATTGAGCAAAAGAAAAAAGAGAATATTGAAAAGCTTACCTATGCAGAGGTTGTAAATGTCATAGACGGACAGGTGCTCGGGGGCCGGGCCGGACTCCATAAAACATTAAATAAATTCGTTATCGGCGCGATGGAGCTGGACGCGATGATGCGTTACACCGCAGCGGGAAATCTTCTGATTGTCGGAAACAGAATCAACGCACACAGGCAGGCGCTTGAAGCGGGTGCGGCTGTACTGGTGACAGGCGGATTTAACACGGATGACAGCATTGTACAGCTTGCGGATGAGCTTGAGCTGCCGATTTTATCCACGAGCTATGACACCTTTACAGTCGCCGCGATGATTAACAGGGCGATTTATGACCAGCTGATCAAAAAAGAAATCGTCCTGGTTGAGGACATCCTAACGCCCGCTAACCGTACGGTATATCTGTCGCCTAAGGATAAACTTGAAAAATGGTATGAGAAAAACTTTGAGACGGGGCACGGCCGGTTCCCGGTTGTCGACGATCAGATGAAGATCCATGGGATTCTGACATCAAAAGATATTGCCGGCTACGACCGAAACAATTCCATCGAAAAGGTCATGACCAAAAATCCCGTTACAGTTATTGGGAAAACATCTGTCGCCTCGGCGGCGCAAATGATGGTATGGGAAGGAATTGAAGTGCTTCCCGTCACTGACGGCAACCAAAAACTGATCGGCATGATCAGCCGCCAAGACGTGTTAAAAGCCCTCCAAATGATTCAAAAGCAGCCGCAGGTCGGGGAGAAGCTTGATGATATCGTTTCAAGGGGATTTAAAGATGAGGGTGATGATAAAGAGGAGCAAACGGTATACGAGTATGAAGTCACGCCGCAGATGACCAACCAGCTCGGAACGATTTCTTATGGTGTGTTTACGACCATTTTGACGCAAGCGGCAAACCGGTTTTTGCGCTCGAAAAAACGCGGCGAGCTCGTCATTGAAAGCATCACCATTTTCTTTTTGAAGCCTGTGCAGATGGAATCGGTCATCGAAGTCAAACCCCGTATTTTAGAGGCCGGGAGAAAGTTCGGAAAAATGGAAGTTGAAGTGCACAGCCAAGGCCATATCGTGTCTAAAGCGATGTTGATGGTTCAGCTGATGGAAAGAAGCTAAGGGACGTTCAGGCGCCCCTTACGCGTGGTCTCTTTCAGCTTCTTTGGCGTGAAGGGGATTGTAATGCCTGTAAGCTTTATAACCTGCCCAAGCGCTTCCTGCTCCTATGAGGATAAAGACACCGCCGATTACGAACGTTAAGACTGAATGGAATAATATCATTTGGTTGAGCCCGTAGAACAGAACCAGTGACCCTAAGGCCATGCTTGCTTTTGCCGAACAGATTTCTTTTTCCAAAGCTTGCTTTGCCCGTACGCCTTTTACTTTATAGTACACATAAAAGCAGGCTGAAAGCCCAATCAAAAAAACAAGAACCAGCATAAATGAAATCCTCCATCGTAAAAGTTTACAAACCCATTCTATACAAAAACGGGCTTGGTTTTGACGTTATTTTTCTTTTCCGTCGGCAAAGAATGTGATTTAATGAATAAAAACAATAAAGGAGTATCAAATGAAAACAGAAATAATCAGAACCATATCATTATATGACACGATTATCTTACATAGACATGTGCGTCCTGATCCAGATGCCTACGGATCTCAGTGCGGACTTACGGAAATCCTGCGTGAAACGTATCCAGAAAAAAATATTTTCGCGGTCGGCACGCCTGAACCGTCCCTCTCTTTCCTATATTCCCTTGATGTGGTGGACAATGAAACATATGAAGGCGCACTTGTCATTGTCTGCGATACGGCAAATCAGGAAAGAATCGACGATCAGCGTTATCCTTCAGGCGCAAAACTGATAAAAATCGACCACCATCCGAACGAAGATCCATACGGTGACCTTCTCTGGGTCGATACGAACGCCAGCTCAGTAAGTGAAATGATTTATGAGCTGTATTTAGAAGGAAAAGAGCACGGCTGGAAGCTGAATACGAAAGCGGCAGAGCTGATCTATGCCGGCATTGTCGGAGATACCGGGCGCTTCTTATTTCCGAATACAACGGAAAAAACATTAAAATATGCAGGCGAGCTCATTCAATATCCTTTCTCTTCCTCAGAGTTGTTTAATCAATTATATGAAACAAAACTGAATGTGGTGAAGCTTAATGGCTTTATCTTCCAAAATGTGTCATTGTCCGAAAACGGCGCCGCTTCTGTTTTCATCAAAAAGGATACGCTTGAAAAGTTCGGCACCACGGCTTCAGAAGCGTCACAGCTAGTCGGGACGCTTGGCAATATCTCGGGTATTCGCGCTTGGGTGTTTTTCGTAGAAGAAGATGATCAAATCAGAGTCAGATTCCGTTCGAAGGGTCCTGTCATTAACGGACTTGCCCGTAAATATAACGGCGGAGGGCATCCGCTAGCTTCAGGCGCCTCTATTTACAGCTGGGATGAAGCTGATCGGATATTGGCTGATCTGGAAACATTATGTAAAGAACACGAGTAGAGGGGAGACCCTCTCTCTTAGTGTTCATCTGTGACGGGGATGAACCAGCAGCCGAAATCAGTAAGGTCCTCGTAGACTTGGAGATTGTGAGATTGAAGTTCTTTTTTAATGAGGGAAGCGAGTGAGTTTGTTTCGGCATATGCAGAAAAACCTTGTCTGAGCCGGGCTGCTTGATCTTTTGCTAACTGACGGTCACTGTAAACCTCCATTTCCCTTCCTCCTTTCTTTCGCCATTAAGCCTCTCACATATAGTTTATAAAAAAGAATGGGAAAAAGCGACAGAAGTTTGGAGAATTTAAAAAAAATCCATAATTACGCGGCAAATGATATGTCAAGTTCTACTGTCAGTCTCGTATAAATAATTAATTCTTTGACGGTTGCCTTGTATTTTTTTTCGTTGATCATATAGACTTTATTTTCAATTGTGCGTATCAATAGATCCTTTGTTTGATAGACGCTCTCTATGTCTTTTGTAATCACTTCTGAAATATTATCCTTTACATGCTCCTCGAATTTCGTTTTATCCGGCTGTGATATTTTATATTTATCCCCATTTTGTAATTTCACGCTGACGTTTTGGATCAAGAGTTTTCTTTTATTGTCTTCGTTCAGTTTATGGAGGTCTTCCTGATAGATTGAAATTTGATTGTTTAAATCTTTCACATGCTCTTTTTGTTTTTCGATGAGGCTGACCTGCTCCTCTTGGAATGTACCGTAAGTAAACAGGAAAAAGAACCAGCTGATCACGGCTCCGCACATCATTCCCGCGAAAAAACGCTGCCACCCCGGTTTTTTGTAATGCTGGGGCACTCTCATGAAGAAAGATGCTCCTGGGTCAGCCACGAAATAATGAGCCAGCCGCTTTGCGCGCCGCCCATAGCCGAGATAATCAAGAGAAGCTGTTTAAAAATATCTCGCGTATTGCCTTCTAGAATGCCCCGTTCAAAGCTGTATACCGCATCAAAGGTGCCCCCGATTGCTGCGACAAGCGCCCATATTTTCAACCTGTTTGCTAGCTTTGTAATGGCCGTAAGCGGCGCTTCGCCTGCCAAATATGCTCCCAGCCCTCCGATGAGCGCGCCTCCGATCAGCACCCCTAACGCAATAAAGTAACTATTGATAAAATTCACCATAAATCCTGCTTCCTGATCCATCTTTATCACCTCACCTTTTATATCATATTGAGCTTTCGGGACAAGTATGATGAGTAGTCGAAAAAGAACATTTGTTTCTTTTGGAAACCGGACTTATAATGAAGAAAGAAATGGATCGTAATGAGAAAGAGGTGATAGCATGTCTTTTGTTCACCTGCAAGTGCATAGCGGGTACAGCCTGCTAAACAGCGCCGCGGCGGTGGAAGAGCTCGTCAGTGAAGCCGACAGGCTCGGATATGCGTCTTTGGCGCTGACAGATGATCATGTCATGTACGGAGCCATACCATTTTATAAAGCATGCAAGGCGAGAGGGATCAACCCGATAATCGGCTTGACAGCTTCTGTTTTCACAGATGACAGCGAGCTTGAAGCCTATCCGATTGTCCTGCTGGCCAAATCAAATAGCGGTTATCAAAACCTGCTGAAAATCAGCAGTG
This sequence comes from Bacillus sp. MSP13, assembly GCF_000815295.1. Lineage (NCBI taxonomy): Bacteria > Bacillati > Bacillota > Bacilli > Caryophanales > Bacillaceae > Bacillus > Bacillus sp. MSP13. The sequence continues at coordinate 164,769 of NZ_JXAQ01000007.1, read as the reverse complement.
TTCTGCAATCGAAATCAAAAGGCGGGCTAAAACAGAAATGGCTTCACAGTTATCGGGAAGGCATTATCGCACTGACGCCCGGTGAAAAAGGGTATATTGAAATGCTGCTTGAAGGAGGGCTGTTTGAACAGGCCGCTCAAGCCGCTCTTGAATTTCAGTCTATTTTCGGAAAGGGAGCTTTTTATTTCTCCTATCAGCCTTATAAAGGGAAGCAAGTCTTGTCCGAGCAGATTCTGAAACTTTCTGAAGAAACAGGCATCCCTGTTACAGCGACAGGAGACGTGCATTACATAAGGAAAGAAGATAAGGCTGCCTACCGCTGTCTGAAAGCGATTAAAGCAGGCGAAAAACTGGCGGATGCACCCGCCGAAGACCTTCCTGATCTCGATTTGAAACCGCTCGAAGAAATGCAAAACATTTATCAAGAGCATCCCGAAGCACTGCAAGCTTCTGTTGAGATCGCGGAACAATGCCGGGTTGACGTCAGCCTCGGGCAGGCCCGTCTCCCGTCTTTTCCGACCCCAGACGGAACATCAGCTGATGATTATTTAACGGACATCTGTATGGCGGGTCTCACCAGCCGCTTTGGCACGCCTGATGAACGATACCTTCGCCGTCTTCAATATGAGCTTGATGTCATCAAACGGATGAAGTTCAGCGATTACTTTCTGATCGTATGGGATTTTATGAAGCACGCCCATGAGAAAGGAATCGTTACAGGACCGGGACGTGGTTCTGCGGCAGGCTCACTTGTGGCTTATGTGCTGTATATCACAGATGTTGACCCGATGAAACATTACCTGCTGTTTGAACGGTTTTTAAACCCAGAACGTGTCAGTATGCCTGATATTGATATTGACTTTCCGGATACAAGAAGAGATGAAGTCATTCAATACGTTCAGCAGAAATACGGTGCGATGCATGTTGCGCAGATTATTACCTTTGGAACACTGGCGGCAAAAGCGGCGCTTCGGGACGTCGGCAGAGTATTCGGCGTCAGCCCGAAGGAAGCAGATCAGCTTGCAAAACTTATCCCTTCAAGGCCCGGCATGACGCTGGATGAAGCAAGACAGCAATCGCCTGAACTGAATAAGCGGCTTCGGGAGTCAAGTCTGCTTCAGCAAGTCTACACCATAGCCCGAAAAATAGAAGGGCTGCCAAGGCATACCTCTACCCATGCAGCCGGCGTGGTCCTGAGTGAAGAACCGTTAACCGATGTTGTTCCGCTTCAGGAAGGGCATGAAGGGATCTATTTGACGCAATACGCGATGGACCATCTTGAAGACTTAGGCCTTTTAAAAATGGATTTCTTAGGCTTGCGCAACCTGACGCTCATCGAGTCCATCACTTCAATGATTGAAAAAGAAGAAAACATCAAACTAGACCTCTCGAATATTTCCTACAAGGATGACAAAACGTTCTCCTTGCTGTCAAAAGGGGATACGACAGGGATTTTTCAACTTGAATCTACAGGGATGAGAAGCGTCCTGAAGCGGCTTAAACCTTCAGGCTTGGAGGATATTGTGGCGGTTAATGCGCTGTACCGGCCTGGTCCGATGGAAAATATCCCGTTATTTATTGACCGTAAACATGGCCGGGCGCCTGTTCACTATCCACATGAAGATGTAAGAGACATCTTGGAAGATACATATGGCGTCATTGTGTATCAGGAACAGATTATGATGATAGCTTTCCGTATGGCGGGGTTTTCACTAGGAGAAGCGGACCTGCTGAGACGGGCAGTCAGCAAAAAGAAAAAAGAAATCCTAGATAGAGAGCGGAGCCATTTTGTTGAAGGGTGCTTAAAAAAGGAGTATTCTGTAGACACTGCAAATGAAGTCTACGATTTAATCGTCAAATTCGCAAACTATGGCTTTAACCGAAGCCATGCGGTGGCATACAGCATGATCGGATGCCAGCTTGCGTATTTGAAAGCTCATTATCCGTTATATTTTATGTGCGGATTGCTGACAAGCGTCATTGGCAATGAGGATAAAATATCTCAATATCTTCACGAAGCAAAGGGGAGCGGGATTCGTATCCTTCCTCCGTCAGTGAACAAAAGCAGTTTTCCGTTTACAGTTGAAGACGGATCTGTCAGATACAGCCTCCGCGCGATAAAAAGCGTAGGCGTCTCAGCAGTCAAAGATATATATAAAGCGAGAAAAGAGAAACCATTTGAAGATCTTTTCGATTTCTGCTTTCGCGTGCCGTTAAAAAACGTCAATCGCAAAATGCTTGAAGCACTTATTTTTTCTGGTGCGATGGACGAATTCGGCAAAAACCGGGCGACGCTGCTCGCATCCATTGACGTTGCTTTGGAACATGCTGAGCTATTCGCGGCGGACGATGACCAAATGGGATTGTTTTTAGATGAATCGTTTTCGATTAAGCCAAAGTATGTGGAGACGGAGGAACTTCCGCTTGTGGATTTACTTGCGTTTGAAAAAGAAACTCTTGGCATTTATTTTTCAAATCATCCGCTTTCTGCCTTCCGAAAACAGCTGGCTGCGTATGGGGCAGCGTCCATTCTGCAGGCCCAGCAGACTGTCAAAAGGCCGCTATCTCTCGGGGGCCTGCTGTCGAAGATCAAAACGATTCGGACGAAAACAGGTCAAAACATGGCGTTTTTAACGCTCAGTGATGAAACAGGCGAAATGGAGGCCGTTGTCTTCCCTGAACAATTCAGACAGCTTTCTCCCGTTTTAAGAGAAGGCGCTCTATTGTTCACAGCAGGCAAATGTGAAGTAAGGCAGGATAAGGTCCAGTTCATCATGTCCCGGGCAGAATTATTAGAAAATATGAATGCGGAAAAAGCGCCATCGGTTTATATAAAAATAGAAAGCAGTCAGCACAGCCAGGAGCTCCTGGCAAAGATAAAGCGCATTTTGCTGGAGCATAAGGGGGAAACAGGCGTTTATCTCTATTATGAAAAGCAAAAACAGACGATTAAGCTTCCTGAGTCGTTTCATATCAATGCGGATCACCAGGTGTTATATCGCTTAAAAGAGCTGTTGGGTCAAAAAAACGTCGTTTTAAAACAGTGGTAACGATGAACTTTTTGTTATACAATTGGAGCAATTATGTCATCCTATTTAAATATTCAGATAGATTATTAACTCCGCAGAATGCAGCAATCAACGCACCAGTATACGAATCAAAAATATCCATAAGGAGTGTTTAGGAGAATGTCATTAAGAGAAGAAGCATTACACCTGCATAAAGTCAATCAGGGGAAACTGGAGTCTAAATCGAAAGTAGAAGTCAGAAACGCGAAAGATTTAAGCCTAGCGTATTCCCCTGGTGTTGCAGAACCGTGTAAGGATATTCATGAAGACATTAACAAAGTATATGAATATACAATGAAGGGGAACATGGTAGCAGTTGTAACTGACGGTACAGCTGTGCTTGGTCTTGGAAATATCGGCCCTGAAGCCGCGCTTCCTGTTATGGAAGGGAAAGCTGTTCTATTCAAAAGCTTTGCGGGTGTAGACGCGTTCCCGATTGCTTTAAACACAAACGATGTTGATAAGATCGTTGAAACTGTTAAATTGCTTGAACCGACATTTGGCGGCGTCAACCTTGAAGATATTGCGGCGCCAAACTGCTTTATCATTGAAGAGCGTCTCAAAAAAGAAACAAACATTCCAGTCTTCCATGATGATCAGCACGGTACTGCCATTGTAACGGTAGCAGGCCTTGTAAACGCGCTGAAACTGTCAGGGAAATCCATGTCGTCCATTAAAGTTGTCGCAAATGGCGCGGGTGCGGCTGGTATCGCGATTATCAAGCTTCTTCACCATTACGGCGTACGCGACATCGTGATGTGCGATTCAAAAGGAGCGATTTATGAAGGGCGTCCAGAAGGCATGAACGATGTCAAAAACGAAGTGGCGAAATTCACAAACCAAGACCGCAAAGACGGTTCTCTGGAAGATGTCATCGTGGACGCTGACGTATTTATCGGCGTATCTGTAGCAGGAGCGTTAACAAAAGAAATGGTGCAAAGCATGGCGAAAGATCCGATTATCTTCGCGATGGCAAATCCAAATCCGGAAATTATGCCGGAAGATGCGCGTGAAGCTGGCGCAAGCGTTATTGGAACGGGCCGTTCTGACTTCCCGAACCAAGTCAACAATGTTCTTGCATTCCCTGGTATTTTCCGCGGAGCGCTTGACGTTCGCGCCACTCACATTAACGAAGAAATGAAAATCGCAGCGGTTGAAGCTATCGCTTCATTGGTTTCAGAAGATGAGCTTAGCGCAGACTACGTCATCCCTGCACCGTTTGATAAACGTGTTGCGCCTGCTGTTGCGAAAGCTGTGGCAAAAGCGGCGATGGAAACAGGTGTCGCAAGAATTACTGTTGACCCTGAGGAAGTTGCTGAAAAAACGAGAAAACTTACGATTATTGGTGAATAATTTTCATTCATTCCATAAATGGCAGCGCGTTGGCCCGAAACCGGCGCGCTGTTTACAAGTTAAACTGTTGGCTGAAATTTTTTTAGGGGTTGGGCTTTAAAAAAATTTCAGCCGAGTTTAACGTTACGTTTGAATGCGTTGTCAACCCTGCCGGTTCAACACCTTATCTAGTCTCATACGTGCTTTTATGACGGCGTGATTGAATAAAAAGTTGTCGAATTGAGGATGACAGCGTTTGACAAAAAAAGTACAATAGTTTCGGTAAAGTTATTAGCAAGTCTATCGGTTGATGACATGCGGTGAAGAGAACCCTTCACAAAAGGGAGGTAATCATGTGTTAAAGGATATATTCACGAAAAAGAAAAAGTATGCTTCCGTACCGTCTGAGCAAGCGAAGCACGATGTTCCGGAAGGCATTATGACAAAATGTCCCAAGTGTAAAAAAATCATGCTCACTAAAGAGTTGGATAAAAATATGCGGGTATGCATGAACTGCAATTATCATTTCCCGATGAACGCAAAACAGCGTATCGAAAGTTTGATGGACGATGAATCCTTTGAGGAATTTAACCAAGGAATGTTATCAGAAAACCCGCTTGGTTTCCCGGGATATCTCGAAAAGCTTGAAAAAGATCGCGAGAAAACATCCTTGAACGAGGCTATTGTGACAGGCAAGGGCACCATCGGCGGACACCCGGCTGTGGTCGCCGTCATGGATTCTTCATTCAGAATGGGCAGCATGGGCTCAGTCGTCGGTGAAAAAATCACGCTTGCGATTGAAAAAGCAAAAGCTGATAAAGTACCGTTTATTATTTTTACGGCTTCAGGCGGCGCGAGAATGCAGGAAGGCATACTAAGCTTGATGCAAATGGCTAAGACAAGCTCTGCCTTAAAACTGTTCAGTGAAGAACAGGGCCTCATCATCTCAGTAATGACGCATCCGACAACCGGTGGCGTATCGGCCAGCTTTGCTTCACTTGGAGATTATAATTTTGCTGAGCCTGGAGCGCTGATCGGTTTTGCTGGAAGACGGATTATTGAACAGACAATAGGTGAAAAATTGCCTGAGGACTTCCAAACGGCCGAGTTTTTATTAAAACATGGACAGCTTGATGCGGTTATCCATCGCGAAGACATGAAACAAACATTAGAAAATCTGCTGGATATGCATCAAACGGGAGGTGACATTGAGTGGCTGCAAGATTAGAATTTGAAAAACCGGTAATTGAACTGCAAACGAAAATCGTCGAATTGAAAAAATTCACCCAAGACTCGGATATGGATCTGAGTGCGGAAATTGAACGGCTCGAAGACCGTCTCGCTAAGCTACAGGATGAAATCTACAAAAATCTGAAGCCTTGGGACCGGGTTCAAATCGCTCGTCTGCCGGACCGTCCGACAACGCTTGATTATATTGAACATCTGTTTACCGACTTTTTTGAATGTCACGGAGATAGAGCATACGGTGACGATGAAGCTATTGTCGGCGGCATTGCGAAGTTCCATGGCCTTCCTGTAACAGTAATCGGGCATCAGCGCGGCAAAGACACGAAGGAAAACCTTGTCCGCAATTTTGGAATGCCGCATCCTGAAGGCTATCGAAAAGCGCTTCGTCTCATGAAGCAGGCTGACAAATTCAACAGGCCGATTATTTGTTTTATCGATACGAAGGGAGCATACCCGGGACGAGCAGCGGAAGAAAGAGGACAAAGCGAAGCCATTGCCAAAAATCTCTTTGAGATGGCCGGCCTTCGAGTGCCTGTTATCTGCATCGTCATCGGTGAAGGCGGAAGCGGCGGAGCCCTTGGTCTCGGTGTGGGCAACCACTTGCATATGTTGGAAAACTCTACTTATTCAGTTATTTCTCCGGAAGGTGCCGCGGCACTGTTATGGAAGGACTCCAGTCTTGCTAAAAAAGCAGCAGAAACAATGAAAATCACTGCGCCCGATTTAAAAGAATTAGGTATTATAGATCATATGATAAAAGAAGTAAAAGGCGGAGCGCACCACGATGTTAAGCTGCAGGCAAGCTATATGGACGAAACCCTTAAGCAATCGCTAAAAACGTTGCTGAAGCTGGGCGAAGAAGAATTAGTCCAGCAGCGGTATGAAAAATATAAAGCAATTGGCAAAGTCTCGAATGAAGAACAATTTATCGGGGTAAACTAAATAAACGTGAAGCCTTTGGCTCACGTTTCTTTTTTGTGACATTCTTTAAATTTTATTTAAAAACAATTTATTTAATTGTATAATAGGTAAGGTTTCATAGGGAGGATGGAGATCCCTTTTCATTGTTTTTAGGGCAATGATCATGTTATCTTTAATCATATATGTTGCTGAGGTGAATGGAGAATGAAACGTATAGGGGTATTAACGAGCGGCGGGGATTCCCCGGGAATGAACGCAGCAGTTCGCGCAGTAGTCAGAAAAGCGATTTATCATGATGTTGAAGTTTACGGCATTTACAACGGATACGCAGGATTGATCAGCGGAAAGATTGAAAAGCTTGAACTCGGATCTGTAGGCGATATTATACATCGCGGAGGAACAAAGCTATATACGGCAAGATGTCCTGAATTCAAAACGGTTGAAGGCCGTGAAAAAGGGATAGAAAACTTGAAGAAGCTTGGTATTGAAGGCCTTGTTGTCATCGGCGGAGACGGCTCCTATATGGGTGCGAAAAAATTAACGGAACACGGGTTTCCATGTGTGGGTGTACCGGGTACAATTGATAATGACATTCCGGGCACTGATTTTACAATCGGTTTTGATACGGCTTTAAATACAGTAATTGACGCAATTGATAAGATCCGCGATACAGCGACTTCTCATGAACGTACATATGTGATCGAAGTAATGGGCCGCCATGCCGGCGACATCGCATTGTGGGCCGGCCTTGCAGGGGGCGCGGAATCAATCCTCATCCCTGAGGCAGACTATGACATGCACGAAATCATTGCCCGCTTAAAACGCGGCCACGAACGCGGCAAGAAGCACAGTATTATTATTGTGGCCGAAGGTGTAGGCAGCGGAGTTGAATTCGGGAAACGCATTGAAGAAGAAACAAATCTTGAAACTAGGGTATCTGTATTGGGCTATATCCAGCGCGGAGGTTCTCCAAGCGCTGCTGATCGTGTGCTGGCAAGCCGTCTAGGGGCCTATGCGGTTGAACTGCTGCTTGAAGGAAAAGGCGGACGCTGTGTAGGTATACAAAACAATAAGCTTGTAGACCATGATATTATAGAAATATTGGAGACAAAACACACAGTTGAGCAAAACATGTATAAGCTTTCAAAAGAACTGTCTATCTAACGTGCAGCTGAAGGCTGAAGATTTCAGAAGGAAGTGAACCAAATGAGAAAAACTAAAATTGTATGTACCATTGGTCCGGCAAGTGAAAGCATTGAAATGCTTACGAAATTAATGGAGTCTGGAATGAACGTGGCTCGTTTGAATTTTTCTCACGGAGATTTTGAGGAGCATGGCGCAAGAATTAAAAATATCCGTGAAGCAAGCAAAAAGCTAGGCAAAAACGTTGGTATCCTGCTTGATACAAAAGGTCCTGAAATCCGCACACATACAATGGAAAACGGCGGCATTGAGCTTGAAACAGGCAAAGAGCTTATCGTTTCAATGGACGAGGTAGTAGGAACAACAGATAAAATTTCAGTGACTTATGAAGGTTTAGTCGATGATGTTGAACAGGGTTCAACGATTCTGTTAGATGACGGACTTATCGGCCTTGAAGTGCTTGATGTTGATGCCGCTAAACGCGAAATCAAAACAAAAGTATTAAACAACGGAACACTCAAAAACAAAAAAGGTGTTAACGTACCAGGCGTAAGCGTCAATCTTCCGGGTATCACTGAAAAAGATGCACGAGATATCGTTTTCGGTATTGAGCAAGGAGTAGACTTCATCGCCCCATCTTTCATACGGCGTTCCACGGACGTGCTTGAAATCCGTGAGCTTCTTGAAGAGCACAAAGCACAGGATATTCAAATCATCCCTAAAATCGAAAACCAAGAGGGCGTTGACAACATCGATGCTATTCTCGAAGTGTCTGACGGCTTAATGGTTGCACGTGGAGACTTAGGCGTGGAAATCCCAGCTGAAGAAGTGCCGCTCGTGCAAAAAGAACTGATCAAAAAATGCAACGCGTTAGGAAAACCTGTTATTACAGCGACGCAAATGCTCGATAGCATGCAGCGCAACCCGCGTCCGACTCGTGCGGAAGCAAGTGACGTTGCAAACGCGATCTTCGACGGCACAGACGCCATCATGCTTTCTGGTGAAACAGCTGCCGGAAGTTATCCGGTTGAGGCGGTTCAAACCATGCACAACATCGCGTCCCGTTCTGAAGAAGCTTTAAATCATAAAGAAATTCTTTCTAAACGCAGAGGGCAAGTAGGCATGACGATTACAGACGCCATTGGACAATCTGTCGCGCACACTGCGATTAACCTGAACGCTGCTGCGATCGTAACACCGACTGAAAGCGGCCATACAGCGCGCATGATCGCGAAATACCGCCCTCAGGCGCCGATTGTTGCGGTTACTGTGAATGATTCTGTTTCTAGAAAACTTGCGCTCGTATCTGGCGTATTCGCGGAAAGCGGCCAAAATGCGAACACAACAGATGAAATGCTCGAGGATGCTGTCCAAAATTCATTGAACAGCGGAATTGTAAAACACGGCGATCTGATCGTTATTACAGCAGGCTCTGTCGGTGAGTCTGGCACGACGAACTTAATGAAAGTTTACACTGTCGGCGATATCATCGCTAAAGGACAAGGTATCGGACGCAAATCAGCGTTTGGCCCGGTTGTCATTGCACAAAATGCAAAAGAAGCTGAGCAAAAAATGACTGACGGTGCGGTACTCGTGACTAAAAGCACTGACCGTGACATGATTGCATCTCTTGAAAAAGCGTCTGCCCTTATTACAGAAGAAGGCGGCTTGACAAGCCATGCTGCGGTAGTCGGATTAAGCCTCGGCATTCCGGTTATCGTTGGCCTTGAAAAAGCGACATCTACTTTAACAGACGGCCAGGATATTACAGTTGACGCATCCAGAGGGGCAGTCTACCAAGGCCGCGCGAGCGTTCTTTAATCACAGGTGAAAACGGAAGGGGGAATCCCTTCCTTTTCTCTTTATCTTGCCTTATATTGACAGAGGCGTGTTACACGTGTGGGGGGGCTCGGATATGAGATTTTTATTTTTGCTTTTTATTGTGTTTCCGGCAATAGAAATCGGGATTTTCCTGTTTTCAGGCAAGCTGATCGGCATTTTGCCGACGGTCCTTCTCATGATTCTGACGGGCATTATCGGCGCAGCAGCTGCAAAAAAACAAGGAACCGAAGTGTATCACAAGGTTCAGCGTGATCTTCAATATGGCAATATGCCGGGAGAAACGATTGTTGACGGCCTGTGCATTTTCATTGGCGGTCTTTTGCTGATGCTTCCGGGCTTTTTATCAGATTTGGCCGGCGCCTGTTTACTTATTCCGTTTACCCGCAGCTGGTGGAAGCCGATTCTGTTCAAATGGCTGAGAGGAATGTCGAAGAACAAACGGATCATCATCAAATAAAAACGGCAGCCATGAATATGGGCTGCTGTTTTATTTTTGCTGAACGGTGATATACGACCATATTTCCTTACATGTGCCCGTTGTGATGAAAGCCTGAATGATGACGAGAACAGCCGGCCCCGCAATGAGTCCTAAAAATCCGAATAATTTAAAACCGGCAAATAGAGAGATGAGTGTTGCTAAGGGATCGATGCCGATTGATTTACTAAGTATTTTTGGTTCAGTCAGCTGCCGCTGAATAAGAACAACAAGGTATAGTACGCCGATTCCGATGGCCTGAGGCAGCTGGCCTGTAACCGATAAATACAAAATCCACGGCACAAATATGGAGCCCGCACCCAAATAAGGGAGAAGGTCAACAAGCCCTATTAAAAAAGCAATAGTTGCGGCATGTTCAACGCTTAAGAGAGAAAGGCCGATAAATACAATGACCATCGTTATGAAAACGAGAACGGCCTGCGCTTTGATAAAACCGGTCATTGCTTTTTTTAACTCATTGCTGATCGCTCGACTGCTGGCTGTAACCTGATCCGGCAGAATCGAAACGAACAAGCCTTTCAGCTTGTGCCAATCTTTTGTCATAAAAAAAGTTGCCAGAAGAGAAAAAATCAGAACAGCTGCTGTATTTGGAAGAAGCGCGAAAAACCCCGGGATCATTTCTAATATGTGTGACAGCAACAGTCCGGCATTTTTGGCGGCGGTATCACCGAGTGTCTGAATATGAGTGACGATGGAAGCTTGCTGATTGGTCTCCAATTCTTGAAACAAAACGGTCAGTTCGTTATAAAGCGGCTGGATATGAGTCGTAAATAATTGTTCGCAATAAGAGATAAACGTGCTGATATGCGGAGGTAGTGTTTTTGCAAGATAGGCTGTTCCTGTCACGATTTCGGCTACCAAAATGGTGAGTACGCCAAAGGCTGCGAGAAGAAAAAAAGCAAGCACGCCCAGAACGTTTAGCGTTCGGGGGAATCCCGTCACCTTGTCCAAATAGTCGACAACAGGATGAATCGCTGATGAAAGAATAAGGGCGATCAGGAACGGATAAGTTAACGGAAACGAATAATAAGCCGCAGCTATCACTCCTGCGGTAATTGATATGACAAAGAGGGTTCTGAAAAAAATAGTGATATAAGATTGATTCATGAAATTAATCCTCCTCTCGTCAGCATGTCCTATTTTTTATATGTATTCACGCTCCGGCTGAGTATGAATACATTCATCTGAAAGGAGGGATGGCATGTGTTTACACAAGCAAATTTATTTTTAATTTTACTCTTGGCTATCGCACTTATCGCAAAAAATCAATCATTGCTTTTTGCTGTATCCGTCCTCTTGATCATCAAAATCATTGGACTTGACCAGAAGTTATTGCCAACCATCCAGTCAAAAGGCATTAACTGGGGTGTGACCGTTATTACCATCGCCGTTCTGGTTCCGATTGCAACCGGTGAAATCGGGTTCAAGCAGCTTGGAGAAGCAATGCGGTCTTCCTATGCATGGATCGCATTGGGAGCGGGGATTGCAGTGGCGCTGATTGCCAAAAATGGCCTGACGTTGTTGGAAAATGACCCGCATATTACAACTGCACTCGTGATCGGGACCATTCTCGCAGTCGCGCTTTTTGGAGGAGTGGCGGTGGGACCGCTGATCGGAGCGGGGATTGCTTATATCGCCATGCAGATTGTAAAACTGTTCACTTCGTGAAAAAAGCGGCCGAAAGCCGCTTTTTTTTATATGCAAAAACCCGCAAATAAAGGCGTTTTTTCGGTGAAATCACAGAATGAAAAAAAAATTATAGGTAAACATTTAACAAATGTCTGATTATTGTTTATAATGAGAATAGGCTTAAACTTAAATAAGCTTATAAGAATTTGTTATGGTCTTTCATAAGCAAGCGGTTTCATTACCAGCAGGCATTAAAATGTAAGCATTTTCTTTTGGGGGGAGAAATACTTGCATCATGCTTTTTAAGTTAGCCTCATGTTTTTACAACACTCTTAAAGGGGAAATTTATTGAAAAGGAGATGTTATATATGACAGCGACACGCGGTCTTGAAGGGGTTGTAGCAACAACATCATCTGTTAGTTCTATTATTGATGATACCCTTACATATGTGGGGTATGATATTGATGATTTAACAGAGAATGCAAGTTTTGAAGAAGTCATCTACTTGCTTTGGCATTTAAGGCTGCCAAACAAAAAAGAGCTGGAAGAGTTAAAGCAGCAGTTTGCGAAGGAGGCTGCCGTTCCGCAAGAAATTATTGAGCACTTCAAATCTTATTCCCTCGAAAATGTTCATCCCATGGCTGCTCTTCGGACAGCAATTTCATTACTGGGCCTGCTTGACAGCGAGGCTGATACCATGAACCCGGAAGCCAACTACAGAAAGGCGATCCGCCTTCAGGCAAAGGTGCCTGGCCTGGTTGCAGCGTTTTCCAGAATCCGCAAAGGCCTTGATCCTGTTGAACCGAGAGAGGACTACGGCATTGCAGAGAATTTTCTCTACACATTAAACGGTGAAGAGCCTTCACCAATTGAGGTTGAAGCCTTTAATAAAGCGCTGATTTTACATGCTGACCATGAGCTCAACGCATCAACATTCACAGCAAGGGTCTGCGTTGCAACACTTTCCGATATCTATTCAGGCATTACTGCCGCAATCGGCGCGCTTAAAGGCCCTCTTCACGGCGGGGCGAATGAAGGCGTAATGAAAATGCTGACAGAAATCGCCGAAGTGGAAAACGCTGAGCCGTATATCCGTGCAAAGCTGGAAAAGAAAGAAAAAATTATGGGCTTCGGCCACCGCGTCTATCAGCATGGCGACCCGCGCGCGAAGCATCTGAAAGAAATGAGCAAGCGCCTGACCAACCTGACAGGCGAAAGCAAATGGTATGAGATGTCGATTCGCGTAGAAGAGATCGTCACATCAGAGAAAAAGCTGCCGCCTAACGTTGATTTCTACTCGGCTTCTGTTTATCACAGCCTCGGCATAGACCATGATTTATTCACACCGATTTTTGCTGTAAGCAGAATGTCCGGCTGGATTGCTCACATTCTTGAGCAATATGACAACAACCGTCTGATCCGCCCTCGCGCAGATTACACAGGGCCGGACAAACAAACGTTTGTTCCAATTGAAGAAAGAGCCTAAAGAACCACTGGAGGCTGGCTTGGGTTGATGAAGTTAGCCTCTTGTTCAGAACATCAAAAATGGTTTACAATTTAAATTGAATATTGGGAAAAATCATTTTGTTTTTTATAGAAGAAAAATAAAATGTTTTCTAAATACGAATTACATACTGGGAGGTTTTTATTGTGGCACAAGGTGAAAAAATTACAGTCTCTAACGGAGTATTAAACGTACCAAACAACCCGATTATCCCGTTTATCGAAGGAGACGGAACTGGTCCTGATATTTGGAACGCGGCTTCTAAGGTTTTGGAAGCAGCAGTTGAAAAAGCATACAAAGGCGAAAAGAAAATCACTTGGAAAGAAGTTTATGCCGGAGAGAAGGCTTATAATAAAACAGGTGAGTGGCTGCCTGCTGAAACATTGGACGTGATCCGTGAATATTTCATCGCCATTAAAGGGCCGTTAACGACACCTGTCGGCGGCGGTATCCGCTCTTTGAACGTAGCGCTCAGACAAGAGCTTGACCTATTCGTCTGCTTAAGACCTGTAAGATACTTTACTGGGGTGCCGTCACCGGTTAAACGCCCTGAAGATACTGATATGGTCATCTTCCGTGAAAATACAGAAGATATTTACGCAGGCATCGAGTACGCAAAAGGCTCGGAAGAAGTGCAAAAGCTCATCAGCTTCCTGCAAAATGAGCTAAACGTCAACAAAATCCGTTTCCCAGAAACATCAGGTATCGGCATTAAGCCTGTTTCTGAAGAAGGAACAAGCCGTCTGGTCAGAGCTTCCATTGATTATGCAATTGAACACGGCCGCAAATCTGTAACGCTTGTTCACAAAGGAAACATCATGAAGTTCACAGAAGGCGCCTTCAAAAACTGGGGCTATGAACTGGCTGAAAGAGAATACGGAGATAAAGTCTTCACATGGGCTCAATATGACCGCATTGTTGAAGAACAAGGAAAAGACGCTGCGAATAAAGCGCAAAGCGAAGCGGAAGCAGCAGGCAAGATCATTATCAAAGACAGCATTGCTGACATTTTCCTTCAGCAGATCTTAACGCGTCCAAACGAGTTTGATGTCGTTGCGACAATGAACCTGAACGGAGATTATATTTCTGATGCTCTTGCTGCGCAAGTCGGCGGAATCGGTATCGCTCCTGGGGCGAACATCAACTATGAAACAGGGCATGCGATTTTCGAGGCGACGCACGGAACGGCTCCTAAATATGCGGGCCTTGATAAAGTAAACCCATCCTCAGTTATTCTTTCTGGCGTTCTGCTTCTTGAGCATTTAGGATGGAAAGAAGCGGCTGATTTGGTTATCAAATCTATGGAAAACACAATTGCTTCTAAAGTCGTAACTTACGATTTTGCCAGATTAATGGACGGCGCGACTGAAGTGAAATGTTCAGAGTTCGGAGAAGAATTGATTAAAAACATGGACTAAGCAAGGAAACAGCCTAAAACTAGCCATAAAGGAGAAGAGAGACATGGGAAATACTCGTAAAAAAGTTTCTGTTATCGGAGCAGGTTTTACCGGAGCGACAACCGCATTTTTAATCGCTCAAAAAGAATTGGCAGATGTTGTTCTTGTTGATATTCCGCAATTGGAGAACCCGACAAAGGGAAAAGCGCTTGATATGCTTGAAGCAAGCCCGGTTCAAGGCTTTGACGCGAAAATTACGGGAACATCCAATTATGAGGATACAGCGGGTTCTGACATTGTAGTCATTACAGCCGGTATCGCAAGAAAACCTGGTATGAGCAGAGATGATCTAGTCTCTACAAACGAAAAAATTATGAGAAGCGTTACACGAGAAATCGTGAAATATTCTCCTGAGTCTATCATTGTGGTGCTGACAAATCCTGTTGATGCGATGACATACGCGGTGTACAAAGAATCAGGCTTCCCTAAAGAGCGCGTCATCGGCCAGTCCGGCGTGCTTGATACGGCAAGATTCAGAACATTTGTGGCAGAAGAATTGAACCTGTCAGTCAAAGATGTGACTGGTTTCGTTCTTGGCGGACATGGTGATGATATGGTGCCGCTTGTGCGTTATTCTTATGCCGGCGGTATTCCGCTTGAAACACTGATTCCGAAAGAACGGATTGATGCCATTGTGGAGCGCACAAGAAAAGGCGGAGGCGAAATCGTGAATCTTCTTGGAAACGGAAGCGCGTACTATGCGCCTGCGGCTTCTCTGTCAGAAATGGTCGAAGCGATCCTGAAAGATCAGCGCCGCGTCCTTCCTACAATTGCTTATCTTGAAGGAGAATATGGCTATGAAGGCATCTATCTTGGTGTTCCAACCATTGTAGGCGGCAATGGTCTTGAGCAAATCATTGAACTTGAACTGACTGACTATGAAAGAGCACAGCTGAATCAATCAGTTGAATCTGTCAAAAATGTCATGAAAGTATTATCTTAATAAAAAGAGAGAAAGGCTTGCTCACTAGAAGCCTTTCTCTTTTTGTTAGATTTGTAAGCGCTATCAATAACGTCTTCATTTGATTTAAAAATGATATAAAAGGCGAATTGCCGGAACATCCTGCTTTCGCTAAAATAAAATCATGAAACATGTTAAGATGACATAAAATAGAGAAATAGGATGTCGGGGAATTATAATACTGGAGGCACAGCATGAACAAGAAAATTTTAGTTGTGGATGATGAAGAATCTATTGTTACTCTTTTACAGTACAATTTGGAACGGTCAGGCTATGATGTTATTACCGCCTCGGATGGGGAAGAAGCACTAAAAAGAGCGGAAACAGAGAAGCCCGATTTGATTGTGCTGGATGTGATGCTTCCAAAACTGGACGGAATCGAAGTATGCAAGCAGCTGAGACAGCAAAAACTGATGTTTCCGATTTTAATGCTGACAGCAAAGGATGAGGAATTCGACAAAGTATTAGGGCTTGAGCTCGGTGCTGATGATTATATGACCAAGCCCTTCAGTCCAAGGGAAGTGAATGCAAGAGTCAAAGCGATTTTAAGGCGTTCCGAAATGGCTGCGCCCTCTAGTGAATTGAAGAACGATGAAATAGAAGGTCAGATCACGATTGGCGATCTGAAAATTCTGCCTGATCATTATGAAGCATACTTTAAAGACAATCAGCTTGAGCTGACACCGAAAGAATTCGAACTGCTGCTCTATTTAGGCAGACATAAAGGCAGAGTGCTGACGAGAGATCTTCTGCTGAGCGCTGTCTGGAATTACGATTTTGCCGGAGATACGAGAATTGTTGATGTTCATATCAGCCATCTCCGTGACAAAATTGAAAGCAATACAAAAAAACCGATCTATATCAAAACGATTAGGGGATTGGGGTATAAATTGGAGGAGCCAAAAATGAATGAATAAATACCGTGTGCGCCTTTTTTCTGTACTCGTTGTCTGTATGATTCTGGTGTTTATTGTTCTCGGGCTGTTTTTGCAGCAGCTCTTTGAAACGTCTGGCCAAAGGAAAGCAGCGGAACACATTGAAAAAGAAGCCAAATATATGGCTTCGCTTCTTGATGCCGGCAACCTGAATCATCAAGAGAATAAGAAAATCATTAAAGATGCAGGCGGCGCGCTCGATGTGAGCGCATCCGTTATTGATACAGACGGCAAGGTGCTGTACGGATCAGATGGGAGAGCGGCAGATTCTCAAAAGGTGCAGGCGCTTGTTTCTGGCCATGAGGGTGTCCTATCAAAAGCGGATAACAAACTTTATTACGGAATTTCGCTTAGAAGCGAAGGGGAAAAAACAGGGTATGTGCTGCTTTCTGCCTCTGAAAAAAGCTACGGCTTGAAAGGCGAAATGTGGGGGATGCTGACGGCCAGTCTTTGTACCGCATTTATCGTCATTGTTTATTTTTATTCCAGCATGACCTCACGTTACAAAAGATCAATTGAGGCAGCGACAAACGTAGCAACAGAGCTGTCCAAGGGGAACTACGATGCCAGAACGTACGGCGGCTATATCAGGCGCTCAGATAAGCTCGGCCGTTCGATGAACAGCCTTGCCGTTAATCTGATGGAAATGACGAGAACACAAGAAATGCAGCGGGACCGGCTGCTGACAGTCATTGAAAATATCGGCTCGGGGCTGATTATGATTGATGGAAGAGGCTTTATCAATCTCGTGAACAGGTCTTACGCCAAGCAATTCCATATCAATCCAAATCAAATGCTGCGCCGTCTTTATCATGATGCGTTTGAACATGAAGAAGTGATCCAGCTTGTCGAAGACATTTTTATGACGGAGACAAAGAAATGCAAGCTGTTAAGGCTACCGATTAAAATTGAACGGCGTTATTTTGAGGTGGATGGCGTTCCCATTATGGGACCGGACGATGAATGGAAAGGAATTGTGCTTGTTTTCCATGACATGACGGAGACGAAGAAGTTAGAACAGATGAGAAAGGATTTTGTGGCCAATGTTTCTCATGAGCTGAAAACGCCGATTACGTCTATTAAAGGGTTTACGGAGACGTTATTGGACGGGGCGATGGAGGACAAAGAAGCACTTTCTGAGTTTCTCTCTATTATTCTAAAGGAAAGCGAAAGGCTTCAGTCTTTGGTTCAGGATCTGCTCGATCTCTCAAAAATCGAGCAGCAAAATTTCACGCTCAGCATTGAAAGATTTGAGCCAGCCAAAATGCTTAGTGAGATTGAAACGCTTCTTAAGCATAAGGCCGATGAGAAAGGCATCTTCTTACAACTGAACGTCCCGAAAGACCCGCTTTATGTATCGGGTGACCCGCACAGGCTGAAACAGGTCTTCCTTAATCTCGTAAACAATGCGTTAACCTACACGCCTGAGGGAGGCTCTGTAGCGATCAATGTGAAGCCCAGAGAAAACGACATTCAAATTGAAGTTGCCGATTCCGGAATCGGCATTCAGAAAGAAGAAATTCCGCGCATTTTCGAACGTTTTTACCGCGTAGATAAAGACAGAAGCAGGAATTCAGGCGGAACCGGTCTGGGTCTTGCGATCGTCAAGCATTTAATAGAGGCTCATGGAGGGAAAATCGATGTCACAAGCGAGCCTGGAAGGGGAACAGTCTTTACCGTGACGCTGAAACGTGCTGCTGAAACGTCCGCCTAATGTTTACAAAGGTTTAACAATATCTTCATGCACTGTTAAACCTATGCTGGTAGGATGTAGTAGAACCCCTTCATCCAAGGAGCCAATTTTGACGGCGGGAACCTTTTTGTGTTCCCGTCCTTTTTTGTGTCTTCTCGCAGTTCACGGATTTTCCTTTCAAATTGAACTTTGTTAAAATAAGAGGAGCTAATGACTATGTAAGAGATGAACGGAAGCCTGAGGCTTCTTAGGAGGATATTGAATGACGGAACGAAAAAAATTAGTGCTTGTAGACGGAAACAGTTTGGCTTACCGGGCGTTTTTTGCCTTGCCGCTGTTAAGCAATGATAAAGGCGTTCATACGAATGCCGTATACGGCTTTGCGATGATTTTGATGAAGATGCTTGAGGACGAAAAACCGACGCACATGCTGGTTGCATTTGATGCCGGGAAAACAACATTTCGCCACGGCACATTTAAAGAATATAAAGGCGGCAGACAGAAAACCCCGCCTGAGCTTTCCGAACAAATGCCGTTTATCCGCGAGCTGCTGGATGCGTATCAGATCAGCCGCTACGAATTGGAGCAATACGAGGCCGATGATATTATCGGCACACTGGCCAAATCGGCTGAAAAAGACGGATTTGAAGTAAAGGTTTTCTCAGGAGATAAGGATTTAACTCAGTTGGCAACAGATCAAACGACAGTTGCCATTACGAGAAAAGGAATTACCGATGTTGAGTTTTACACACCGGAGCACGTCAAAGAGAAGTACGGGCTGACGCCAGAGCAAATCATTGACATGAAAGGCCTGATGGGCGATTCCTCGGATAATATCCCGGGTGTGCCCGGCGTAGGAGAAAAGACAGCCATTAAGCTTCTAAAACAGTTCGCCTCCGTTGAAAAACTGCTGGAGTCTATTGACGAGGTGAGCGGGAAGAAATTGAAGGAAAAGCTTGAGGAGTTTAAGGATCAGGCATTGATGAGCAAGGAGCTTGCAACAATCATGACGGATGCGCCGATTGAGGTATCCGTTTCCGGGCTGGAATATCAAGGTTTTCACCGTGAACAGGTCATTTCCATCTTTAAAGATCTTGGATTCAACACGCTTCTTGAACGTCTTGGTGAAGATAGCGCAGAAGCGGAGCAGGAACAGGAGTTAGAGGAAATAAATGTCAAAACCGTCACAGACGTGACAAGCGGTATGTTGGTTTCTCCATCCGCCTTTGTCGTTGAACAGATTGGCGATAATTATCATGAAGAGCCGATTCTCGGATTTTCAATCGTAAATGAAACAGGATCTTATTTTATTCCGAAAGACATTGCTGTGGACTCTGAAGTTTTTAAGGAATGGGTGGAGGATGACAAGCAGAAGAAATGGGTCTTCGACAGCAAGCGGGCTGTCGTCGCTTTGCGCTGGCAGGGCATTGAGCTAAAAGGGGCGGAGTTTGATGCGCTTCTTGCTGCTTATATCATCAATCCGGCCAATTCATATGACGACGTTTCCAGTGTGGCGAAGGATTACGGCTTGCATCTCGTTTCAAGTGACGAATCAGTTTACGGCAGAGGAGCAAAACGCGCGGTGCCGCCAGAAAATGAACTGTCTGAGCACCTTGTCCGAAAAGCGTTAGCGATACAATCCCTCCGTGAAAAGCTCGTTCAGGAGCTGGAGAACAACGATCAGCTTGAACTGTTTGAAGAGCTTGAAATGCCGCTTGCGCTGATTCTCGGCGAAATGGAATCAACGGGCGTCAAGGTCGATGTTGACCGTTTAAAACGGATGGGTGAAGAACTGGGCGCGAAGCTGAAGGAATATGAAGAAAAAATCCATGAGATTGCGGGAGAGCCGTTTAATATTAATTCTCCGAAACAGCTTGGCGTCATCTTGTTTGAAAAAATCGGCCTGCCTGTCGTGAAAAAAACAAAAACAGGTTATTCAACGTCTGCCGATGTGCTTGAAAAGCTGGCTGACAAGCATGACATTGTCGACTATATTTTGCAGTACAGACAAATTGGCAAGCTTCAATCAACATATATTGAAGGGCTCTTAAAGGTGACGAGACAGGATTCACACAAGGTGCACACACGTTTTAACCAGGCTTTAACGCAAACAGGCCGTCTCAGCTCGACTGATCCGAATCTGCAAAACATTCCGATCAGGCTTGAAGAAGGGCGCAAAATCCGACAAGCTTTTGTTCCGTCTGAAAACGACTGGCTCATTTTTGCAGCCGATTATTCGCAAATCGAGCTGCGGGTGCTTGCCCATATTTCAAAGGATGAAAATCTAATCGAAGCTTTTACAAATGATATGGATATTCATACGAAAACGGCAATGGATGTGTTTCATGTCGCTGAGGATGAAGTGACCTCTGCCATGAGACGCCAAGCGAAAGCGGTCAACTTTGGCATCGTATACGGCATCAGCGATTACGGGCTGTCACAGAACCTCGGCATTACCCGAAAGGAAGCTGGAGCATTCATCGACCGTTATTTGGAAAGCTTTCAAGGCGTCAAAGCGTACATGGAGGACTCGGTTCAGGACGCAAAGCAAAAAGGCTACGTGACAACGCTTATGCATCGCCGCCGCTACATTCCTGAGCTGACGAGCCGAAACTTTAATATCCGCAGTTTTGCAGAGCGGACGGCAATGAACACGCCGATTCAAGGAAGCGCCGCTGATATCATCAAAAAAGCCATGATTGATATGGCTGCCAAGCTAAAAGAAAAACAGCTGAAAGCAAGACTGCTGCTTCAAGTGCACGATGAATTGATTTTTGAAGCGCCGCAGGAAGAAATTGAAATTCTTGAAAAGCTTGTTCCTGAAGTGATGGAGCATGCGCTTGCATTAGATGTGCCGTTAAAGGTGGACTTTTCCTCAGGCCCATCTTGGTATGATGCGAAATAAACAGAGATAGGAAGTGATGGATGTGCCGGAATTACCAGAGGTTGAAACGGTCCGGCGCACTCTGACCGGGCTTGTAAAGGGAAAAACAATCAAATCGGTAGAGATCAGATGGCCGAATATCATCAAACGGCCTGCCGAACCGGAGGAATTTGCGCGAAATCTAGCAGGAGAAACGATACAGTCTATCGGAAGACGGGGAAAGTTTTTGCTGTTCCATTTAAATCATTATGTCATGGTTTCCCACCTTCGAATGGAAGGGAAATACGGGCTTCATCAAGCGGAGGAGCCGGACGATAAACACGTGCATGTCATATTCACGATGACAGACGGAACCCAGCTTCGTTACAGGGATGTGCGGAAGTTTGGAACCATGCATTTATTTAAACCGGGAGAGGAAGCGGGCGAGCTCCCGCTTTCTCAGTTAGGGCCGGAGCCAGACGCAGAAGAATTTACGAGTGTGTATTTGACAGCGCGGCTTGCCAAAACAAACCGCGCTGTCAAAACCGCTCTTCTGGATCAGAAAACGGTTGTCGGACTTGGGAACATTTATGTGGATGAGGCTCTTTTTAGAGCGGGTGTCCATCCCGAGACGAAAGCAAATGCGTTATCTGGAAAAACAATTGAAACGCTTCACGCTGAAATCAAAAACACCTTGCAGGAGGCGATTGACGCGGGCGGCAGCACAGTCCGCTCGTATATCAACTCCCAAGGGGAAATCGGAATGTTTCAGCTGCAGCATTTTGTGTACGGAAAAAAAGACGAGCCTTGCAAAAATTGCGGAACGATGATTTCAAAAATTGTCGTCGGAGGCAGGGGCACGCATTTTTGCGCGAAATGCCAGAAAAAGTAGCATAAAGCTTCTTTGTCCAAGCTGTCAGTGCATATATCAGTAACTCTGTACGAATAGGAATTGCCGATTTTGAAACACGGATTTTTCACTTTGCCATATACATGATTGTGGTGAATCCCGGGCATTTCACATCTGATATAAGAGCACCAACAGAAAGGAAGAAACGGCTATGCAAATGGTTTCTATACTGCTGCTGGCGTTGGCTGTCAGCTTGGACAGTTTTTCGGTTGGATTTACGTACGGATTGAGAAAAATGAAAATACCGTTTAAAGCGATTTTGGTTATCGCCTGCTGTTCCGGTGCTGTCATGTTTATATCCATGCTGATCGGAAGCTTTCTCACAAAGTTTTTTCCTGTATATGTAACGGAGAAGCTTGGCGGGTTGATATTGATCGGGATCGGTGCGTGGGTTCTGTATCAATTTTTCAAGCCGGCAAAAGACAAAGAATACTTATTGCATGAGAAAACGCTGCTCAATTTAGAGGTTCGGTCTTTAGGGATTGTGATTCATATTTTGAGAAAACCTATGAGTGCGGATATTGACAAATCGGGTGTGATTACTGGGATTGAGGCGGTCTTATTGGGATTTGCCTTATCGATTGATGCCTTCGGAGCAGGGATAGGGGCAGCCATTCTCGGTTTTTCACCAATTGTGATGAGCATCGCCGTGGCGATCATGAGCTCGCTGTTTGTATCAATCGGAATCAACGCCGGGCATTTTCTGTCAAAGTGGAAATGGATCGATAAAATGGCGTTTTTGCCGGGGCTTCTGCTGATCACGATCGGGCTCTGGAAAATGTGAAAAGGAGTGGATCTCTTGACCTTAGTCATTGGTTTAACGGGAGGAATAGCTAGCGGCAAAAGCACGGTTGCCAATATGCTGATTGATAAAGGGATTACAGTTATTGATGCAGATATCATTGCAAAACAAGCGGTAGAAAAAGGGATGCCGGCCTACCGGCAAATCATTGACGAATTTGGTGAAGACATACTGCTTCCAGACGGTGATATAGATCGGAAAAAGCTAGGGGCGCTGGTATTTACAAATGAACAAAAGCGTCTCGCCTTAAATGCGATTGTTCATCCCGCAGTCAGGCAGGAAATGCTCAAGCGCCGTGATGAAGCCATCGCGAACCGGGAGGCATTTGTTGTATTGGATATCCCGCTTTTGTTCGAAAGCAAGTTGGAATCTTTAGTTGATAAAATTATTGTGGTCAGTGTGACAAAAGAGCTTCAGCTCGAGCGTCTGATGAAGCGCAATCAGCTGACGGAAGAAGAAGCAGTCAGCCGTATCTGCTCTCAAATGCCTTTAGAGGAAAAAACAGCGAGAGCAGATCGAGTCATCGATAACAGCGGCACGCTTGAAGAGACCAGAAGGCAGCTTGATAAAATCATTAGCAGCTGGGCATAATACAAACCCCTGTTCAATACGGACGGTGTTTCAGCGTGTCGACAAACCCTCGCATTCGTTGTCAGTCCTGTGCGTTGGTGCTCACGGCTTACGAAAGGAACGGAGGCTAAATGCTTAGGCGTCCTGCCTAAACGCCGCCGTCATCACCTCCTGTGAAAGTCTGCTCCGATGCTCGTCCTTCCTGGACTTCAAGAGTTTTCAATCACGCTGAATAGATGACAAAGTCATAAAACAAAAACCGTTTTATGACTTTGTCAACAATCTGAACACCGTTCAATACGAACGGTGTTTTTTGACATGAAAAATCAAAGTTGTCCGGATCAGGGTCTACGCACAGGTTTTCATTCCATCGATGCGATTCATGTCATCCTGTGTTAATTCAAAGTCAAATACGCTTTGCTCTTTTTGTGTAAGACGCGGGTGAAATTCCACCTGATTGATCATAGGTCAGGGGTGTAGGAATACTGCTTTTATTGGGCTGAAGTCATGATGATCCTCCTTTGTATGATGGTGTTGTATGATTGAAATTCTGTCGAGCAAGCTATATAAATAAAAAAGAGCAGATTCACATCAGCCGGCAAATGTGATTATGAAACATATTGTTAGGAAAGAAAAGTACATACTTTTAAGTGTTATAGTCACTTTTTGGTGCTTGTATGGAGAAAAAAATATAGCATTTCTGTTGAAGCGACTCTTGAATAGATTGGCAGGAAGTGGACGGTGTTATTAACCGGATCGTGTACAATCAGGTGCCTCCCAAAGTGGAGTGCGAGCTCAGCGAATACGGCCGCAGAGGTAGAAGGGATTTTAGATATGCTGTGTGATTGGGGGCGCACCATATCAACAGAGTGTACGGGGATACATTTTTAGTGCTGGAAGAAAGTGTGCTCAATGATAAGTTAAAACAGGAATCATAAACAATGGGGGCAGTCAGTGCGGAGCGCTGGCTGCTTTTTGATTCTTGAACTAAATTTGTGTGCAAGAAAATATATCATGCATCATAAATTAGCGTTGTAATCGTTGATTTTTATCAATATGTACTGGCGAATTCGTTTTAATGTGTTATACTAATTAAAAATGATAACAAATTAGGATGGCATAATTGATAAGGGGTGTCCAACATGAAGGTAAAAGTAGCGATCAACGGGTTTGGAAGAATCGGAAGAATGGTTTTTAGAAAAGCAATGTTAGACGATCAAATTCAAGTAGTGGCCATTAACGCCAGCTATTCCGCAGAAACGCTGGCTCATTTAATAAAGTATGACACAATTCACGGCAGGTACGACAAAGAGGTTGTGGCTGATGAAAACAGCCTGATCGTAAATGGAAAGAAAGTGCTTCTGTTAAACAGCCGTGATCCAAAACAGCTGCCTTGGCGGGAATATGAGATTGACATAGTCGTGGAAGCAACAGGAAAATTTAATTCAAAGGATAAAGCGATGGGCCATATAGAAGCGGGCGCGAAAAAAGTCATTTTGACTGCTCCAGGAAAAAATGAAGACGTTACCATAGTGATGGGAGTAAATGAGGACCAATTCGACGCCGATCGCCATGTCATTATTTCAAATGCGTCATGCACGACAAACTGCCTTGCGCCTGTTGTAAAAGTGCTGGATGAAGAATTTGGCATTGAAAGCGGGCTGATGACCACTGTTCACGCGTATACGAATGACCAGAAAAATATTGATAATCCCCACAAAGATTTGCGCCGGGCGCGGGCATGCGGTGAATCCATCATTCCGACGACAACAGGAGCGGCAAAGGCGCTTTCTCTCGTGCTGCCACATCTGAAAGGAAAGCTTCACGGCCTTGCCTTGCGCGTCCCTGTTCCGAACGTCTCACTGGTTGATCTCGTTGTCGATCTGAAAATGGACGTAACCGCTGAAGAGGTAAATGAAGCATTTAAACGGGCTGCCAAAACGTCGATGTACGGTGTTCTTGATTATTCTGATGAACCGCTCGTTTCGACTGACTATAATACAAATCCGCATTCAGCGGTCATTGACGGGCTTACGACAATGGTAATGGAAGACAGAAAAATAAAGGTGCTCGCTTGGTATGACAACGAATGGGGCTACTCCTGCAGAGTCGTTGATCTGATCCGCCATGTAGCGGCACGAATGAAACATCCGTCTGCTGTATAAAATAAGGTCATGGACGCTTTTTGAAGAAAAAACCCTTAACAGCATATTTCTGAAAAAACGCACCTTGCAAATTAGACTTAAACACAGTATACTATTTTTCGTGAACTTCTTGCTTGAGACTGTTTCGGAATTACTTAAAGGGTTAGGACCTCTCCGGACTAACTTTCCCCCGTGGTAAATGGCCGACCCAGTTGTTGGAATTTCACTTTTTAATTCTTGTTAAGGGGGGTCCATGACTATGGAAACAATGGGACGTCACGTTATCTCCGAGCTATGGGGATGCGATTTTGATAAGCTGAATGACATGGATTTTATTGAAAAAACGTTTGTAAATGCTGCTCTAAAATCAGGTGCTGAGGTGCGCGAGGTTGCATTTCACAAATTTGCACCGCAAGGCGTAAGCGGAGTTGTGATTATTTCTGAATCACACTTAACGATTCACAGTTTTCCTGAGCACGGATATGCGAGCATTGATGTTTATACTTGTGGAGACTTAGATCCTAATGTCGCTGCTGACTACATCGCAGAGGCATTACATGCTGATACAAGAGAAAACATTGAAATACCAAGAGGAATGGGGCCTGTGCAAATTAAACAGGCACAAGCGAAAGTACTATAAAGGAAACACGAACACAAAGGGAGCAAGCTAAAAAGCCGTTATGCGCTTTTTAGCTTATGCTCCTTTTATTTTTTATAAAGAAATAAAGCGGTCAGCTTTTTCTTTTTTCATTTTTTTTGTAAAATAGAAAGAGATTTTCACAAACCACCTGATGCTGTAGATACAGCTTTACACAACGGCTCTCCCGACAGATGTCACATCTATTTTAAAAAGGCGGAGGCTGCCGAAAATACATTCCAGGGAACGAAATAGTTGGGAGCTGATTTTATTGAAATGTCCTTCATGCCAGCATAACGGTACGCGGGTCCTAGATTCACGTCCTGTGGATGACGGAAAATCCATTCGGCGAAGACGGGAGTGCGAATCCTGCCATTACCGGTTTACCACCTTTGAGAAAGTGGAGGAAACCCCGCTCATCGTCGTGAAAAAAGAAGGCGTGCGGGAGGAATTTAGCAGAGAAAAAATGCTGCGCGGCCTCATAAAAGCATGCGAAAAAAGACCTGTTCCACTCAAAACGCTTGAAGACATGTGCTTTGATATTGAAAAAGAACTTCGCAATCAAGGCTGCTCTGAGGTGAAAAGCGAGCTCGTCGGGGAAATGGTCATGGATCGGCTGGCTAAGATTGATGAGGTCGCATATGTGCGGTTCGCGTCAGTCTATCGGCAGTTTAAAGATATAAACGTCTTTATCGACGAATTAAAAGATTTAATAAAGAAAGAGCGGTAAAAGAGCTAAGAGGATTCTTCTAGCTCTTTTCTCATGTGCAAAATTGGCATTTGATAGATATACGAAACGGTGTAAAATGAAAGGTAGAAACAAATTCGGAAGGTTTGAGAATGTATGGCTGACTATTGGAAAGATGTACTGCCTGTAGATCCGTATGTGGTCAAAAGCAGATCGATGCTGCAGGATATAGACAGACAAATTATCACACAACTGTATCAGCCCTTAATCGGCCCTGTTGCATTCTCACTTTATATGACATTGTGGGGAGAGCTGGAACAAAACCGTCTGTGGGGCGGTGAGTCCACACATAGACAGCTGATGGGGATGACACAGTCTAACTTAAAAACAATCCATCAGGAACAGGGGAAGCTCGAGGGCATCGGATTGCTAAAAGTATATATGAAAGAGTCCGAGCGGCAGGAGCGCCTCTTTATATATGAAATCCTTCCGCCGCTCAGGCCAAATGAGTTTTTTGAAGACGGGATGCTGAATGTTTTTCTGTATAATAGAGTCGGAAAAACAAAATACCAGCAATTAAAACAATTTTTCACGCACCCCGCCGTTTCAGAAGATGCCAAAGACATTACGCGTCCGTTTAATCATGCGTTTGAATCACTGCAGCCGAGTGAATGGAAGCTTACATCTGATATGGAGGAAACAGTGAGACTAGCCCCGGGCACAGAATATACTTCTGTCGGACAAGCTCCGTCCTACACCATCACGGAGGATGTGTTTGATTTTGATTTGTTTTTAGCGGGGATTTCTGAGACGATGATTCCGAAAAAAGCGATGACCGAGCAGGTGCGGGACACAATCAAAAAGCTTTCTTATCTGTATGGAATAGACCCGCTGCAGATGCAAAATGTTGTGATGAGCGCGATTGATGAACGTGACGTGATTACGTCGGAGGCTTTAAGAAAAGCGGCAAGCGACTGGTATCAAATTGAAAGAAACGGACAGCTGCCAAACATCGTGGAAAAAACACAGCCGGTGCATTTGCGTGAGGGCGAAAAACCGGCGGAAGAGGATTCGTTGGACGGGAAGCTGATCGCCTTGCTGGAGACGATTTCTCCGAAGAAGCTTTTGCAGGACATTGCCGATGGAACAGAGCCGTCAAAAGCAGATCTGAAAATCATAGAAGAAATTATGTTTGAACAAAAGCTCGAGCCAGGCGTTACAAATGTGTTGATTTATTACGTCATGCTGAAAACCGACATGAAGCTGTCGAAAAACTATATCCAAAAAATCGCCTCGCATTGGGCGCGTAAAAAGGTGAAAACGGTCAGAGATGCGATGAGGCTCGCGATAGAAGAAAACCGTCAATATCTTGAATGGGCTGAAGGGAAAACAAATCAGCCTTCAAAACGAAACCAAAAAGTGATTCGCGAAGAAAAACTTCCGGATTGGATGAAAGAAAAGGAGACAGCGTCCGATTCAGAATCCGGACAGCAAAAGCTGCAACCGCAGGATCTGGAAGAACAGAAGAAAAAGATGATGGAAGAAATGGAAAAACTCAAAAAATACTCTGCCTATTAAAGACAGAGATGCGGGGTGAAGGAATAGATGGAACCAATCGGCCGTTCCCTGCAGGGCGTAACCGGCAGGCCGGATTTCCAAAAACGTCTTGAACAAATGAAGGAAAAGGTCATGAAGGATCAAGATGTTCAGGCATTTTTGAAGGAAAACGAAGACATAATTGACCAAAAAATGATCGAAAAGAGCTTGAATAAGCTTTATGAATATACAGGGCAAAGCAAGAAATGCTCTTATTGTTCGGAAGATGAAGATTGCAACAATTTGTTGGAGGGCTACCATCCGAAGCTTGTTGTCAATGGCCGGTCTATTGATATCGAGTATTATGAATGTCCGGTTAAACGGAAGCTCGATCAGCAGAAAAAACAAAAATCCCTTATGAAAAGCATGTATATTCAGCAGGATCTTCTCGGGGCGACTTTCCAGCAAGTTGATATAAGCGATCCGAGCAGGCTTGCGATGTTCCAGCATGTAACGGATTTCCTGAAAAGCTATAATGAGACGGGAAAAGGGAAAGGACTGTATTTGTACGGAAAATTCGGAGTAGGAAAAACGTTTATGCTCGCTGCGATCGCCAATGAGCTCGCGGAAAAAGAGTATTCCTCGATGATCGTCTATGTGCCCGAATTTGTGAGAGAGCTTAAGAATTCGCTGCAAGACAAGTCTTTGGAAGAGAAGCTCAATATGGTTAAAACAACACCCGTATTGATGCTTGATGACATCGGAGCGGAGTCAATGACGAGCTGGGTAAGGGATGAAGTCATCGGAACAGTGCTCCAGCACAGAATGTCTCAGCAGCTGCCGACTTTCTTTTCGTCTAATTTCTCACCTGACGAGCTGAAACACCATTTTACGTACTCGCAAAGGGGAGAAAAGGAAGAAGTAAAAGCCGCAAGATTAATGGAGCGAATCTTATATTTGGCTGCTCCAATCCGCCTGGACGGAGAAAACCGCCGACATCCGTAAACTGCGGTTCAAAGGGGAAGGAACTGAGAGTATGAAACGAAAAACGGCTGTTAAATGGCTGGCAGTGCTTGCAGGTGCTGGTTTAATCTTTTGGGGAAATAAAACGTATTTGAATCTCTCGCCGAAAGAGATCAGGATATGGGTATTATCGTTCGGGGTCTTTGCACCGCTGATGTTTATTGGAATATCCATCGTCAGACCTTTTGTGTTATTTCCTGTATCTGTTGTTTCTATAGCGGGAGGACTTGCGTTTGGCCCGCTTCTCGGCACGATTTACACATTATTCGGTTCAATGTGCGCTGCGGCTGTTTCGTTTTTTGCCGCCGGTTTGTTTGCGGGAAAAAAGAACGGCCAATACGAAAAACTGGAAGCGATTCAGAAGCAGATGGAGGACAATGGATTTTTTTATATCTTGCTTTTAAGAATCCTGCCGATTAATTTTGATTTCGTCAGCTATGCGGCAGGCCTTTCCAATGTCAAAAAGCTGCCGTATTTTGCGGCAACGGCCGCGGGAATCATCCCCGGAACCATTGCGCTGAATGTGCTGGGAGCGAGCGTTTCAACTGGGAACCAGCCCGCTTTCTTTATGGTGCTCGCTTTGTATATCATTTTTGTCTCGCTGCCGTTTCTCTTCAGAAAGAAAATGCAAAACTTGTTCCAAGAATCAAATTAAGATTTGCCAATGACCTTTACGTCTATTTTAAAAGCATCCCCCATATACTTGTAACAGATGCCGTAAGGGGGGACAAACATGCTTGAAATAATCTTTGAAGACGACCATGATGCAGCTGCTTTTTTACATCTCATTCAGCATTCGGACGATCGGAACAATATCATTGTCCGTGAAGGCATACGGAAAATCGGGATTGAAAAAGCGAAGCCGGCTTTCTCTATTCAGCGTTTTATGGAGCCGATTCTGGTCAAATTTTTTTTAGAATGCAAAGAAGACGAGCATATGCTGTCATTGATTGAGGGAACATACTGTTTCACCGATCAGGATGAACAACAGCAAATCCTTCAGCTCGCACACAGTATTATTGAAGGCGAAGCGGACAATCTTCCGTTTGAGCCGATAAAGCTTTCTCGGAAACAGGCTATTTTAGATGAACTCCAAACGATCTGTTTAGAAGAAGGGGTATTTTCCATTCGTTCCTTTCAGACATTCCGGCTTGGACAATACTACAAGCAGCTGAGAGACGTTACGGAAACGGCTATAGATGAATATAAGATGGAACAGGAATATCAAAACTTTATTCAAACACTCAGAGACTATGTGACAGCCAAACAGCCGCGAATCAAAAAGGTGCATATTGTCCATGACGGTTCTTTTACAATATGGGAGCTGCGCTATGTGCCGGAACGGGAAAAAATGAAATACATAGACAGGCGGTTTGTCAGGGATCATCCTATGTACATTGATTCTCATTTACTCGCGCCGTTAATCTCCATTGCACCTGATGAAGTGGTGCTTTATACCGACCAGCCCGAGCATATGATGGCAAGGACCATTCAAAACGTATTTCTTGAGCGAATGGAAATGATGCCGCTCCATGCTTTTTCAGCCGCTGAAATCCCGGTAAAGCAATCAGAAGGATAAGGGCCGGCAGCCTGTATATATAGGGCTGTCGGTTTGAAAAAAAGGCAATGCGATCGTGTTGATTTTTTGGAATGAACAATTTATAATACATAGGAGATCAAGAAAGACACACGTATTGATAAGGACATGAAGGAATGATACCGGCTCAAAGAGAGGGAAGCCCCGGCTGTAAGCTTCCCAGCTAAGGACCATTCGCTTTACCGCCTTTGAACTTCAGCTGTGAACCCCTTCATAAGGAGCAGTAATAGCTGACGGGAACTCCCGTTACAGAGATTAGAGCCGCATGTGCCGAAGGATTGGCTTTGCGGAAAAAAGGGTGGAACCACGATTCCGTTTATTCAACCTCGTCCCTTTCATAGGGGGCGGGGTTTTTATATGCAAAAAAAGGAGTGACATAGATGTCAGATATGGTAAAAATCACATTTCCTGATGGAGCAGTCAAGGAGTTTGCGAAAGGAACAACAACAGAGGATATCGCGGCATCCATTAGTCCGGGGTTAAAGAAGAAATCATTAGCCGGAAAACTGAACGGTAAAGAAATTGATCTGAAAATGCCGATCAATGAAGACGGTACAGTGGAAATCATTACAGAAGGCTCTGAAGAAGGACTTCAAATTATGCGCCACAGTACGGCTCACTTGCTGGCTCAAGCGATTAAACGCATTTACAGAGATGTTAAATTCGGTGTTGGCCCGGTCATCGAAAACGGTTTTTACTACGATGTAGAGATGGAAGAAGCGATTACGCCGGAGGATCTGCCGAAAATTGAAAAAGAAATGAAAAAAATCGTCAATGCGAACCTCCCGATCGTTCGAAAAGAAGTCAGCCGTGAAGAAGCAAAAGCCCGTTTTGCAGAAATCGGCGATGACCTGAAGCTTGAATTACTGGATGCGATTCCTGAGGGAGAAACCGTATCGATCTATGAGCAAGGCGAATTCTTTGACCTGTGCCGCGGCGTGCACGTTCCTTCAACAGGGAAAATCAAAGAGTTTAAGCTGTTAAGCCTTGCAGGCGCATACTGGCGCGGTGACAGCAATAACCAAATGCTTCAGCGCGTATACGGCACGGCTTTCTTCAAAAAAGCTGACCTTGAAGAGCATCTTCGCATGCTTGAAGAAGCGAAAGAGCGTGACCACAGAAAGCTTGGCAAAGAATTAAAGCTGTTTGCGAACTCTCAAAAAGTCGGACAAGGCTTGCCGCTTTGGCTGCCAAAAGGCGCGACAATCCGCCGCGTCATCGAGCGCTACATTGTCGATAAAGAAATCAGTCTCGGCTATGAGCACGTATACACACCAGTGCTTGGAAGCAAAGAACTGTATGAAACATCAGGGCACTGGGAGCATTACCAGGAAGGCATGTTCCCTCCAATGGAAATGGACAACGAAACCCTTGTGCTGCGTCCAATGAACTGCCCGCACCATATGATGATTTACAAACAAGACATTCACAGCTACCGCGAACTTCCGATTCGGATTGCGGAGCTGGGAACGATGCACCGCTATGAAATGTCAGGTGCGCTCTCAGGCCTTCAGCGTGTGCGCGGCATGACATTAAACGATGCGCATATCTTTGTGCGCCCCGATCAAATTAAGGACGAGTTTATCCGTACAGTCCGATTGATTCAGGATGTATATGAAGACTTCGGCTTGAGTGATTACACATTCCGTCTGTCTTACCGTGATCCTGAAGACACGGAGAAATATTTTGATGACGATGAAATGTGGAACAAAGCACAATCTATGCTGAAAGAGGCAATGGATGAAATTGGCCATGACTATTACGAAGCAGAAGGTGAAGCGGCATTCTACGGCCCTAAGCTTGATGTTCAGGTGAAAACAGCGATCGGCAAAGAAGAAACATTGTCTACAGTTCAGCTTGACTTCTTATTGCCTGAACGTTTCGATCTGACTTATATTGGTGAAGATGGCAAACAGCACCGTCCGGTTGTAATCCACAGAGGCGTTGTATCAACAATGGAACGCTTTGTTGCCTTCTTAATCGAAGAACACAAAGGCGCGCTGCCAACATGGCTAGCACCGGTTCAATTCCAAGTCATCCCGGTTTCTCCAGCTGTGCATTTAGACTATGCGAAAAAAGTGCAGGAACGCCTGCAGCGTGAAGGCCTGCGCGTAGAAGTCGACATCCGTGATGAAAAAATCGGCTATAAAATCCGTGAAGCGCAAATGCAAAAAATCCCTTACATGCTTGTGGTCGGTGACCAAGAGTCAGAAAACGGAGCGGTAAACGTCCGTAAGTACGGAGAGCAGAATTCTGACACCATTTCACTTGATGATTTTGTGAAAAAGGCAGTAGCTGAAGCGAAAAAATAAGCAAAAAAAGCATGATCTCAAAGAAGAGATCATGCTTTTTTATTTCTCTATGATAGGAAACAAATCATGAAGGCTGCTGATGATGTAATCAGGCGTGACATCGGTTTCGTTTTTCTTATCCGTGCGGTTGACCCAAACGGTTTTGATACCGGTCCTTGAAGCGCCCAAAATATCGGTATTCAAGTTATCGCCGACCATGATCGCATCGTCTTTTTCAATATTCATCAGCTTCAGGCAGTGTTCAAAAATAGATACATCCGGTTTCCCTTTGCCAAAAGCGCCCGAGATGACAATTTCATTGAAATAAGGGGCGAGCTCAGGAACGCCGGCGAGTTTCTCTTTTTGCAGACTCGGATCACCGTTTGTCAAAAGCAGCAATTCATACTTGCCTTTTAATTGATCGAGCACTTCAAATGTTTCATCATATACAAATGGGCGTTTTCTGCGCTCAGCCGCGAAAAACTCTCCCAAGTATTCGCCATATGCGGGGTCATCGATGCCAAGTGCTTTCAGTCCGTTTGTCCATGCGTTTTTTCTGTACTCCGGCACAATCTTGTTCAGCTTCTCAAATCCTTCACTGATCGGTTCTGAGAAATTGGCCCATAGTCCTTCAAACGGGTTAATGCCGATCATTACTGTATATGGATACGTCTCATATGACATGTACAATTCTCTCGCCGCTTCGCGAACAGCTGCTTCAAATACCTGCGGGTCAAGGCCATATTTTTTCTCCGCCTGTAAACAAGTTTCTGCAAATGTTGTTCTGACGCTTTTTTCATCCCAAAGTAGTGTATCGTCTAAATCAAAAAATACGGCTTTCATGATCTTCTCCTCTGCTTCAGATTCAAATCTTTCAGCCAAAAGGCTCATGTTTTATTTTACAATAGATAAAAGCCTTGTGAAATATGTTTTCAGATGATTTTAAAAAAACAGTCAGCCGTGAAGCTCATTGATCGAAAACATGCTAGAATGAAAACGGAAAGAACAGGTGACATGCATGATTCATTTAATGATTATGATGCTTGAAAGAGTAGGGATTATTGTAATTTTGGGGTTTATTCTCGCCCATACGAAGCTCTTCAGACAAGCTTTGCAAAATCAGGACGGCTATAAAGGAAAAGCGGTTTTAATCTCTATTTTTTCGCTCTTCAGCATCATCAGCAATTATACAGGCATCGAAATTCAAAAAAATATGATTGTAAACAATGACTGGGTGTTTGCGATAGATCCGTCGGGTTCTATCGCGAATACCCGTATTTTGGGCGTGGAAATCGGAGGCCTCCTCGGAGGGCCGTTTGTAGGGGCGGGAATCGGTGTACTGGCGGGGCTGCATCGCTTTTCGCTCGGCGGCAGCACGGCCTTAAGCTGTGCGGTATCATCCGTTTTAGCAGGTGTTCTTGCAGGCCTGATCGGCAGGTATTTTACGAAGCGCTACCGAATGCCGACACCGCGTATCGCCGCTCTTGTGGGGATCGGCATGGAGACACTGCAAATGGTGATTATTTTGCTGATGGCAAAGCCGTTCAGTGACGCTTGGGAGCTTGTCAGCATGATCGGGATTCCGATGATACTCATCAACGGAACAGGCAGTTTTATTTTCCTGTCGATTATTCAGGCGATCATTCGCAAAGAGGAGCAGGCGAGGGCGCTTGAAACGCACAGAGTGCTGACGATTGCTGACCAGACACTTCCATTTTTCCGCCAAGGACTAAATGAGAACTCCTGTAAAAGTGTAGCGGCTATTATCCATAGGCTGACCGGAACAGATGCGGTATCTCTCACTGATAATGAGAAGATTCTCGCGCATGTCGGTGCGGGAATGGATCATCACATCCCATCAAAAAGCTTGATCACCGGCTTGTCCAAAAAGGTGATTAAAACAGGAGACATCATGAAGGCCATTTCTCAGGAAGCGATTGAATGCACGCATGCTGAATGTCCTTTGCACGCGGCGATTGTGTTGCCGCTGACATCAAACGGCAACACTATCGGCACCTTAAAAATGTATTTTAAAAACCCGGCAGGCCTTAGCCAGGTAGAGGAGGAGCTTGCTGAAGGGCTGGCT
Organism: Bacillus sp. MSP13; assembly: GCF_000815295.1. NCBI lineage: Bacteria > Bacillati > Bacillota > Bacilli > Caryophanales > Bacillaceae > Bacillus > Bacillus sp. MSP13. The sequence goes on along the minus strand of NZ_JXAQ01000007.1, from coordinate 129,392 downwards.
ATGCTGTTTTCGACACAGCTTGAGCTTGGGGAAGCGGAGCTCCAAAGCAAACTTCTCAAGGATGCTGAAATCAAAGCGCTTCAGGCACAGGTGAATCCGCACTTTTTATTTAATGCGATCAACACGATTTCTGCATTATGCCGCACAGATGTTGAAAAACCCCGTAAGCTCTTATTGCAGCTCAGTGTATATTTTCGTTCAAACCTTCAAGGGGCCAGACAGCTGCTGATTCCGCTATCAAAGGAGCTGAACCATCTTCACGCCTATTTGTCATTAGAACAGGCGCGTTTTCCCGGGAAATATAAGGTTGAGCTCAATATCGACAGCAGACTGGAGCAGATTGAAATCCCTCCGTTTGTTTTACAGGTGCTTGTGGAGAACGCGCTTCGGCATGCGTTTCCGAAAAAACAAGACATGTGCAAAGTAACGGTCTGTGTCTTATCTGATGATTCATTCGTCTATATGAAAGTGATGGATAACGGACGGGGAATTCCGCCGGACGTCCTGCCGGAACTGGGAAAGATGCCGTTTCCGTCTAAGGAGGGAACCGGTACAGCGCTTTATAACCTGAATCAGCGGCTGACCGGTTTATTCGGACAGCAGGCCGTACTGAATATCAAAAGTGAGGTTCAGAAAGGGACAGAGGTTTCCTTTCAAGTGCCAATGCAACAGATGAAAGAGGGAGAAAAACATGCTCACGGTGTTAATCGTTGATGATGAGATGCTGGCAAGGGACGAATTGGCTTACTTGCTTAAGCGGACCAATGAAGAAATGGAAGTCAATGAAGCGGAAAATATCGAATCTGCTTTTGACCAAATGATGGATCAAAAACCTGACTTGCTGTTTTTAGACATAGATTTATCTGGAGAAAACGGTTTTGATATTGCAAAGCGGTTGAAGAAAATGAAGCATCCTCCTGCTGTTGTGTTTGCGACCGCGTATGACCAGTATGCGCTCAAAGCGTTTGAGGTGGACGCTCTTGATTATTTAACCAAGCCTTTCGATGAGGAAAGAATTCTACAAACGCTGAAAAAATATAAAAAAGTCAGTCGGGATATCGTTGAAACAGAACAGAACAGCCATGCCGGCCAGCATAAACTCGCGTTATCTGTCGGAGAATCAATTGTAATCGTCGATACGAAAGACGTCATCTATGCCGGAACGGAAGATGGTCATGTCAACGTAAAAACCTTCGAAAATTCTTATACAGTCAGCGATACGCTCGTTGTCATTGAGAAAAAGCTGCCTGGTGCTGATTTTATCCGCGTCCATCGGAGCTTTGTCGTCAATACCGAATATATTAAAGAAATTCAGCCATGGTTTAATTCTACATATAATCTGATCATGAAAGACGGATCGAAAATACCGGTGAGCCGGACATACGCAAAGGAATTGAAAAAGCTGCTCCATATTTGATGGGCGGCTTTTTGCATTTCAGCCATTTGATTCTGCAACTCATTCCCGTAATTCGGCATGTTATCTTGTAAGCGCTTCATAATGGGGAATTCTTATTTATAATGAGGGTACCAAAGAGAAAGAGGTGAAGAAAATGAGTGCTAAAAAAGTGTACGGGTTTTTAACACAAGCATTTATTTTTGCCGTCATTATGCTGATTTCGAATATGATTGCTGCTATTGTCCCAATACCTATCCCGGCATCGGTTGTAGGGTTGGTCTTATTATTTCTTCTATTGTGTTTGAAAGTGATTAAACTGGAACAAGTAGAAACGCTCGGAACGTCTTTAACCTCTTTGATCGGATTTTTATTTGTCCCGTCAGGCATATCTGTTATGAATTCGCTCGGTGTCATGCAGCAATACGGCCTGCAAATTGTCCTTGTCATACTGCTTGCAACGATCATTTTGCTAGGGGCTACAGGATTGTTTTCTCAGCTGATTCTTTCGCTGAGCGGAAAACGCAAATCCGCAGCGGACATGAAAACAAAACCAGTGCAAAATCCCCAGAACAATAACGAACTCGTTCACCGTTAAGGAAACAGGAGGTTCATCAGATGGAAAGCACAATGAGTCCTTATTTTGGAATTGTCGTATCACTGGCTGCATTCGGCATCGGCACTTTTTTATTTAAGAAAACGAAAGGATTCTTCCTTTTCACGCCTTTGTTTGTTGCTATGGTGCTAGGGATCGCATTTTTAAAAATCGGCGGTTTTTCCTACGCGGACTATAATAACGGGGGAGAGATCGTTAAGTTTTTCCTTGAACCGGCGACGATCGCTTTTGCCATTCCTCTATACAAACAAAGAGATAAGCTGAAAAAATACTGGTGGCAAATCATATCCTCCATTATTGCCGGCTCTATCTGCTCTGTCACGATTGTTTATCTGCTTGCAAAAGGCATTCATCTTGATGCGGCCGTGATGAAAAGCATGCTTCCGCAGGCGGCTACAACGGCGATTGCGCTACCTCTATCAAAAGACATCGGGGGCATCAGCGACATCACAGCTTTCGCAGTCATCTTTAACGCTGTTATTGTTTATGCGCTCGGAGCATTGTTCTTGAAGGTGTTTAAAGTAAAGAATCCGATTTCTAAAGGATTGGCTCTCGGTACGTCCGGACATGCACTCGGTGTAGCCGTCGGGATCGAGATGGGAGAAGTCGAAGCAGCGATGGCAAGTATTGCGGTTGTTGTAGTTGGAGTGGTAACGGTTCTGGTCATTCCTGTGTTCGTGCAGCTGATCGGAGGATAAGCCAAGGCCCGCGGCCTTGGCTTTTTCTTTTAAGGTGCGTCTTCGGGATCGATATATCCTTGTTTAATGCCCCATTCCACTTGATCGTCATGCCACTTTTTTCGCTCTTCATAACCATAGCCGCCGTTATCAGGAAGCTCTGGTGCCGGCTTGTGAATGGTATCATCTGTCTGGTTCGAAGAAGACGGTGCATGTTCGCTATTAGAGGAGCGTGTCTCGGTTTGCTGCCGTTGTGCCTGCGCTTCCCGCTCTTTTTGTCTTGCTGCCTGCCGCTGTCTTTCGAGCTCAGCTTGTCTTTCCGCTTCCGCTAACCGCTGTCTCTCTGCTGCCGCCTGCTGTTCTGCCAATCTCTGTCTTTCCGCCTCTTCCTCTTGCTGTTTCTTTCGTTTCGCCTCTCGCTCTTTTTCACGTTTTTTCGCGGCCGCGATTTGTCTTTGTTTCTCTGTCTCTTCTTTTGCTTTCCGCTTTCCTAATTCAGCAGCGAGCGGACTTTCAAATGTCCTTTCCAATGAAACAGGTTTTAGTTTTTTCCGCTCTTTTTCTAGCTTCTCTTGCTGAAACGGGGTTGTCTTAACATCTGCCACTTTTGGTTCGGCAGATGTGCTGCTATTCGAGCAACCGGTTACTATCATTGTGAAAAATAAAGCAAGCTGTATCGATTTGTTCATATGTCGGACTCCCTTCCACTTCTTATATCGGCAGTGTTAACTTTGTTTTACATTTTTTCCTGAAAGTTACTGGGTAAGAGGGCAGTAAATCAGCTATTTTAGTATTTCAGGGGATTGGTCATGAAGCACCGCAAGGGCTGAACGCAAGCTTATTCAATAGGACACTTGGTGCACGGCTGAGCGGATCAGAAGCTTTGCAATCTGGATGAGGATGAAAGATTTTCTTTTTCTCTCTTGCGCTCATAGAAAACCCATGTTACAATGAAAAAGTTGTTCCGGAGAAGTCGTTCTTGACTAAAGATCCGGCATTGTGTAGAATAGTTATTGAATTGAATATAAATCACAAGCAGAAGCACCCGCTTCTCACCTGATTGACACACGCATGTAGTTGGCAGGTTGACCGTGCATTTTTATTGATACAGATGTTCGTAGTGTGGGTGTTTTATAATGCCCACACTTTTTGTTTGCCTGCAAAATGCAGTCAAAATGAGTTGTGAATCAATTCGAAGAAACTATGGAGGTGGCTCATTATTAGCAAAGATCAATTGGTTAATGAGGGTATCCGTGCACGTGAGGTCCGTTTAATCGGACAAAATGGCGACCAGCTTGGAATCAAGTCCCGTCAGGAAGCACTTGAAATCGCCGGCCGCGCAAATCTTGACCTTGTGTTAGTTGCAGCGAATGCAAAACCGCCTGTATGCCGCATTATGGACTACGGTAAGTTCCGATTCGAGCAGCAGAAAAAGGACAAAGAAGCACGCAAAAATCAAAAAATCATTAACTTAAAAGAAGTTAGATTAAGTCCGACAATCGATGAGCATGACTTTAATACGAAATTGCGAAATGCGATTAAATTCCTTGAAAAAGGCGATAAAGTGAAAGCTTCTATCCGCTTTAAAGGACGCGCAATCACTCATAAAGAAATCGGCCAGCGTGTGTTAGACCGTTTTTCTGAAGCTTGTGCTGACGTTGCGACTGTCGAAACAAAACCAAAAATGGACGGCCGCAGCATGTTCTTAATGCTCGCGCCGAAAAACGAAAAGCAATAAGGAGGAAATCCCATGCCAAAAATGAAAACTCACCGCGGATCTGCTAAACGTTTTAAAAAGACAGGTTCTGGGAAGTTAAAACGTTCTCACGCATATACAAGTCACTTATTCGCCAACAAATCTCAAAAGCAAAAGCGTAAGCTTCGCAAGAGTGCTGTTGTAAGCGCAGGAGACTTCAAACGCATCAAACAACAGCTTGCTAACATCAAGTAATCGGACAAGGAACAATTAGGAGGGAAATTTAATGCCAAGAGTAAAAGGCGGAACTGTGTCGCGTCAGCGTCGTAAAAAAGTTCTTAAATTAGCAAAAGGTTATTTCGGTTCAAAACATAGATTATACAAAGTAGCAAACCAGCAGGTCATGAAATCTGGAAACTACGCTTTCCGTGACCGTCGTCAGAAAAAACGTGATTTCCGTAAGCTTTGGATCACTCGTATCAACGCAGCTGCTCGCATGAACGGTCTTTCTTACAGCCGTTTAATGCACGGTCTTAAGCTTTCTGGTATCGAAGTAAACCGTAAAATGCTTGCTGATCTTGCTGTAAACGATCTTACTGCATTCAATCAGCTTGCTGATACTGCTAAAGCTCAATTAAACAAGTAATCACATAGAGCCGCTCTCCAGCAGAGCGGCTTTTTTATATAAAGGATGAGAAACATGGGTATTGCTGTTTATTTGGTGCTGATCAATCTGTGCGGTTTTTGGGTGATGGGCGCTGACAAACGAAGAGCGCAGCAGCACAAATGGAGAATTTCTGAAGACAGTCTGTGGCTGATAGCGATCGTGTTTGGAGCTCTCGGTGTCTGGCTTGGCATGCAAACCTTCAGACATAAAACGAAGCATGCCTCTTTTAAGTACGGAGTCCCGCTTCTTCTGGTCATTGAAGCGATCTTGATCGGCATTTATTACAGCCCGTTTGATTTATGAAAAGCAGAAAAGCGTTTTAGCGCTCTTCTGCTTTTTTTATGAGTTTAATGGGCTGGTCCCAGTCAATCTTGCAATTCGGATATCGTTCCAGCACTTTTTCTTCAATCTTCTTGAAATCTTTTGCAGAGAAATGCCTCAGCTTCTCAGGAGATTCTGTCCAAACAAAAATGGTATGGATAAACAGCGGATGATCTTTGGAAGGAATATGCTTTTCTCCCTCAAAAAGCACGCCTTTATACGTCAGTTGAAAGTTCTTTCGGGCATTGTTCTGTTCATCGATAATATAAAAAAGTTCTTTTGATTGGGCCAGTTTGAGCCTTCTCTTTGGACTGGCGACATATTTGACTGCAGCATAAATACAATAAGCAAAAAGTGCAAGCAATATCAGCCTTAGAACCATGGTAAACATTGGGTGAAGGCACCTCCCTTATTGTGATGATCTGATGTAATACGAAGAGAACAGAAAAAGGTTTCACTTTTTTAAAAGAAAAGTTCTAAAAACATATACCCGATTTTCAAGTGAAATAGTCGTATGGTTAGCGTCAGGTTTTGTATAATAAGAATGCAGGACAAGAAGGAGGTTTTTGGAACATGGCAAAATTAGATGAACAACTGACCATGCTGAAAGATTTAACAGATGCAAAAGGCATACCGGGCAATGAAAGAGAAGTAAGGCAAGTGATGAAATCATACATAGAACCATTTGCTGATGAGGTGACTACGGATCGGCTGGGCAGTTTAATTGCCAAAAAAACAGGTGTGGAGAACGGCCCGAAAATTATGATCGCCGGTCATTTGGATGAAGTCGGCTTTATGGTGACACAAATCACTGATAAAGGCTTTATCCGTTTCCAAACCGTTGGCGGCTGGTGGGCTCAGGTAATGCTGGCCCAGCGTGTCACCATCGTGACAAAAAAAGGGGAAATCACAGGGGTTATCGGCTCAAAGCCGCCTCATATTTTATCTCCTGAAGCAAGAAAAAAATCAGTGGAAATAAAAGAGATGTTTATTGATATTGGAGCTTCAAGCCGAGAAGAAGCCTTGGAATGGGGCGTGCTTCCGGGAGATATGATCGTTCCTCATTTTGAATTTACAGTCATGAACAATGAAAAATTCCTCTTGGCGAAGGCGTGGGACAACCGCATCGGCTGTGCGATTGCCATTGATGTGTTAAGAAATTTACAAAACACAGCCCATCCAAACATTGTGTATGGCGTGGGTACCGTGCAGGAAGAAGTCGGCTTGAGAGGGGCGAAAACAGCAGCTTACACCATTCAGCCTGATATTGCGTTTGGTGTTGATGTAGGAATAGCAGGGGACACACCTGGGATTTCTGAGAAAGAAGCGCAAAGTAAAATGGGCGAAGGACCGCAGATTATCGTATATGATGCATCCATGGTTTCTCACAAAGGTTTGCGGGATGTCGTTGTGGCTACGGCGGAGGAAGCTGGCATTCCGTACCAATTTGATGCCATTGCCGGCGGCGGAACGGATTCGGGAGCCATCCATTTGACGGCAAATGGTGTTCCTGCGCTGTCCATTACCATTGCAACCCGCTACATTCATACACACGCGGCTATGCTGCATCGTGATGATTATGAAAATGCGGTCAAATTAATTACAGAAGTGATTAAGAAATTAGACCAAAAGACAGTTGACCAGATCACATACGAATAAAAATCAATAGAATCCGCTATAAAAGGCGGATTCTATTTTTTTGTCTGTACAAATTCAATAAGCAGCCCTACAATAAGGGTATATATAGAAAATATGTGCTAGTCTGGATGATAGACGAGTTTTCTATATCTCAAAAAAAGGAGGATTTGAAGAACATGAAAAAGAAAGCGTTTTCTGGGTTATTGCGTTTTTCTTGTGCAGCTTTAACAGCTGGTGCTTTAATGTTGTCCGCTTTACCGGCATCAGCCGCTTTTTGGGGGGCATCGAATGAGCTTCTGCATGATCCGACGATGGCAAAGGAAGGAAATACTTGGTATGCCTTCGGGACGGGGCTTACAGAGGAAAACGGACTTCGTGTACTGAAAGCGGACAGCAACGGGGTATGGAGAGTTCAAAAATCCATTTTCACCAGTCCTTTATCATGGTGGCGCCAATACGTGCCTAATTTTGAACGAAACCAATGGGCTCCGGATGTGTCATATTACAACGGAAAGTACTGGCTTTACTATTCTGTTTCTTCGTTTGGAAGCAATACCTCTTTAATTGGCCTTGCTTCAGCTACTAATCTCAGTTCGGGCAACTGGAAGGATGAAGGGCTAGTTACTCGGTCAACAAGTGCCAATAATTATAATGCCATTGATCCTGAATTAACCATTGATAAAGATGGAAATCCTTGGCTTGCATTCGGTTCATTTTGGGGCGGAATTAAATTAACAAAATTAAATAAATCTACGATGAAACCAACTGGTTCATTATATTCAATAGCAGCCAGACCAAATAACGGCGGCGCTCTGGAAGCCCCTACATTAACATACAATAATGGCTACTATTACTTAATGGTTTCATTCGATAAATGCTGTCAAGGCGTAAATAGTACGTACAAAATTGCTTATGGCAGATCGAAAAATATTACAGGTCCTTATGTAGACAGAAACGGTAGAAGCATGATGGATGGAGGAGGTACGATTCTGGATGCCGGCAATGAACAGTGGAAAGGGCCGGGCGGACAGGATATCGTAAACGGGAACATACTCGTGCGCCATGCTTATGATGCAAAAGACAACGGAATTCCAAAGATGTTAATCAATGATTTGAATTGGAGTTCAGGCTGGCCGTCTTATTAAGATAAAGCCAATCGTTCACATCTTATTCTCTTTGTTTAGCCCTGATACATCAGGGCTTTTTCTAATGGAAAGCGAAATCGGAAGATGAATTGACGGAGCAATCATAGATGTAAGAGCACGTTTTTTCACCTGAAAACCTTGTAACCAATTATTTCTTTTTGTAAAAGAATACAAAAATGATTGACAGTAAATAAACCTACTAATATAATGAAGTTGTTCGTACAAATTAATTGTTAATAGTTTATTTGTTGTTATTAGTCCGTATCTGTTTAGGTAATTGAAAGCGTTTTACTATAGGAAGAAAGGGGCAGTTTACATGCTTCAGACAAAGGATTATGAATTCTGGTTTGTGACAGGCAGCCAGCACCTATACGGGGAAGAGACGCTAGAGCTGGTCGATCAGCATGCGAAAAGCATTTGTGAGGGGCTCAGCGGGGTTTCGTCCAGATATAAAATCACTCACAAGCCTGTCGTCACTTCACCAGAAACCATCAGACAGCTGTTAAGAGAAGCGGAGTACAGTGAGACATGCGCCGGCATCATTACATGGATGCACACATTTTCTCCCGCAAAAATGTGGATTGAGGGTCTTTCCTCTTATCAAAAACCGCTTATGCATCTGCATACTCAATATAATCGCGATATCCCTTGGGGTACGATTGACATGGATTTTATGAACAGCAACCAATCCGCACATGGCGATCGTGAATACGGTTATATCAACTCGCGAATGGGGCTGAGCCGAAAAGTCGTTGCCGGCTATTGGGATGATGAAGAAGTGAAGAAAGAAATATCCCAGTGGATGAATACGGCGGCTGCATTAAATGAAAGCAGACATATTAAGGTTGCCAGATTCGGAGATAACATGCGTCACGTCGCGGTAACAGACGGAGACAAGGTAGGAGCGCATATTCAATTCGGCTGGCAGGTTGACGGATATGGCATCGGAGACCTTGTCGAAGTGATGAACCGCATTACGGACGATGAAGTTGACACGCTCTATGCGGAGTATGACCGTCTCTATGTGATCAGTGAGGAAACAAAACGTGACGAAGCAAAGGTAGCGTCGATTAAAGAACAGGCGAAAATTGAACTTGGCTTAACCGCTTTTCTTGAACAAGGCGGATACTCAGCTTTTACAACATCGTTTGAAGTGCTGCATGGAATGAAACAGCTCCCGGGGCTTGCCGTTCAGCGCCTGATGGAGAAGGGCTACGGGTTCGCCGGCGAAGGAGATTGGAAGACAGCGGCTCTTGTACGGATGATGAAAATCATGGCTGTAGGAAAAAGAACGTCCTTCATGGAAGATTATACGTACCATTTTGAACCTGGAAATGAAATGATTCTAGGCTCGCACATGCTGGAAGTGTGTCCGACTGTCGCTTTGGATCAGCCGAAAATCGAGGTTCACCCGCTTTCTATCGGCGGCAAGGAGGACCCTGCGCGTTTTGTATTTAACGGCATCAGCGGTTCAGCCATTCAAGCAAGCCTTGTTGATATCGGAGGGCGTTTCCGCCTTGTGTTAAATGAGGTCAATGGACAGGAAATTGAAAAAGAGATGCCGAATCTGCCGGTCGCCCGTGTTCTCTGGAAGCCGGAGCCATCATTGAAAACAGCAGCCGAGGCATGGATTTTAGCCGGCGGCGCACACCATACCTGCTTGTCTTATGAACTAACAGCGGAGCAAATGCTCGATTGGGCGGAAATGGCGGGGATCGAAAGTGTTTTCATTTCCCGTGATACGACAATTCACAAGCTGAAACACGAATTAAAATGGAACGAGGCGCTTTACCGGCTTCAAAAGTAGAAAGGGGCAATTCACTTGGCTTACACTATAGGGGTTGATTTTGGAACTTTATCAGGAAGAGCGGTGCTCGTTCATGTCGAAACAGGGGAGGAACTGGCGGCTGCTGTAAAAGAATACAGACATGCTGTCATTGACACCGTTCTTCCAAAAACGGGTCATAAGCTGCCGCGGGACTGGGCGCTTCAAGATCCGGCTGATTATCTGGAAGTCTTGGAAACGACTATTCCGGCTCTACTCGAACAGACGGGTGTTGAACCGAAAGACATCATCGGGATCGGAATTGATTTTACGGCATGTACGATCCTGCCGGTTGACCGTACAGGACAGCCGTTATGCATGCTGCCGGAATATGAAGAGGAGCCGCACAGCTATGTGAAGCTTTGGAAGCACCATGCGGCCCAAAAACACGCTGATCGGCTGAATCAAATTGCTGAAGAAGAAGGAGAGGCTTTTTTACAGCGGTACGGAGGGAAGATTTCATCAGAATGGATGATTCCTAAGGTCATGCAGATTGCGGAAGAAGCGCCGCACATTTATGAAGCGGCTGACCGGATCATCGAGGCTGCAGACTGGATCGTGTACCAGCTGTGCGGCTCGCTCAAACGAAGTAATTGTACAGCAGGATATAAAGCGATTTGGAGTGAAAAAGCGGGATATCCGTCAGATGAATTCTTTGGCAAATTAAATCCTTTAATGAAAACGATTACAAATGACAAATTAGCGGGTTCTATTCATTCAGTAGGGGAAAGAGCCGGAGGACTGACTGAAAAAATGGCCCATCTGACAGGCCTTCTTCCAGGGATAGCTGTCGCGGTTGGAAATGTGGACGCTCATGTTTCCGTACCAGCGGTCGGCATTACAGAGCCAGGGAAAATGCTGATGATTATGGGAACCTCAACGTGCCATGTGCTTCTAGGCGAAGACGTACATATCGTGCCCGGTATGTGCGGTGTCGTGGACAACGGAATTCTTCCGGGCTACGCGGGATATGAAGCAGGGCAGTCCTGTGTCGGCGATCATTTTGACTGGTTTGTAAAAACATGTGTCCCGCAAGCGTATCGAGAGGAAGCAGAGGAAAAAAACATTGGCATTCATGAGCTGCTGAGTGAGAAAGCAAACCTTCAAGCGCCGGGTGAAAGCGGCCTGCTTGCTTTAGATTGGTGGAATGGAAACCGATCAACTCTTGTTGATGCTGATTTAACTGGAATGTTGCTTGGCATGTCGCTGCTGACGAAGCCTGAAGAGATTTATAGAGCGTTAGTTGAAGCGACAGCTTACGGAACACGGATGATTATCGAAACGTTCAAAGAAAGCGGGGTTCCGATTGAGGAGCTGTACGCAGCCGGCGGAATTGCCGAGAAAAACCCGTTTGTCATGCAGATTTATGCGGATGTGACAAACATGGACATTAAAATCTCCGGTTCTCCGCAAGCCCCTGCCTTAGGATCTGCCATTTTCGGCGCGCTTGCGGCCGGTAAAGAAAACGGCGGATACGATGACATCAAAGAGGCAGCGGCGCACATGGGAAAAATGAAAGATATATCTTATACGCCAAACGCCGAAAACGCCGCGGTGTATGAAAAATTGTACGCTGAATATAAAGAGCTGGTTCACTACTTCGGAAAAGAAAACCATGTCATGAAGCGTCTGAAAACAATCAAAAATCTTCAATTTTCATCTGCCGCCAAAAAGAATTCATGAAGGGTGATGGAGCATGCTTGAAACATTAAAAAAAGAAGTGCTGGCTGCAAACCTGAAGCTTCAAGAGCATCAGCTGGTAACCTTTACGTGGGGAAATGTCAGCGGCATTGACCGTGAGAAAGAAAGAATTGTCATCAAACCAAGCGGAGTCGAATACAGCGATCTGACAGTTGATGACTTGGTTGTTTTGAACCTTGAAGGAGAGGTCGTCGAAGGCTCGCTCAAGCCTTCTTCAGATACACCTACTCATGTTTATTTGTATAAAGCCTTTCCGAACATCGGGGGAATTGTCCATACCCATTCTCAATGGGCGACAAGCTGGGCGCAATCGGGCAGAGACATACCGCCTTTAGGCACGACCCATGCTGATTATTTTGACAGCGCGATTCCGTGTACAAGAGAAATGTACGATGAAGAAATCATTCATGACTACGAACTGAATACAGGAAAAGTCATAGCTGAAACTTTTCAGCACCATAACTACGAACAAGTTCCGGGTGTACTCGTGAATAATCACGGCCCGTTCTGCTGGGGCACGGACGCCTTAAATGCCATTCATAACGCAGTTGTATTAGAAACGGTTGCGGAAATGGCCTATCACTCCGTTATGCTGAACAAGGATGTAAACCCAATCAATACAGTCCTTCATGAAAAGCATTTTTATCGAAAACACGGAGCAAATGCGTATTATGGCCAGTCATGATCCCGTTGTGTCACCGGCCGGCATTTTGATTGACTTGGATGGTACTGTATTCAGAGGAAATGAGTTGATTGAAGGGGCAAGAGAAGCGATTAGTACGCTTCGGGGAATGGGGAAGAAAATCGTCTTTCTGAGCAACCGGGGAAATATCTCCCGTGCCATGTGCAGAAAAAAACTTCTCGGCGCGGGGATTGAAGCGGACGTAAGCGATATTGTTCTGTCGTCAAGTGTCACAGCGGCTTTTCTGAAAAAACATTATCGTTTTTCAAAGGTGTGGGTGCTTGGAGAACAAGGTTTGGCAGACGAGATAAGTCTGGCCGGTGTCCAGCACGCGAACGAGCCAAAGGAAGCGGATTGGCTGGTGATCTCCCTTCATGAAACGCTCACGTACAAAGATTTAAACCAGGCCTTTCAAGCTGCCGCCGGCGGCGCTCGTATCATGGCTACGAACAAAGACCGCTCTTTTCCGGACGAAGATGGCAATGCCATCGATGTGGCCGGGATGATCGGGGCGATAGAGGCTTCTGCTCAAGCGAAAACAGAGCTAGTTGTCGGAAAACCGTCGTGGCTGATGGCGGAGGCTGCCTGCACAGCAATGGGGCTGTCCGCGCATGAATGCATGATTATCGGAGACAGCCTTGAATCTGACATTGCGATGGGAAAGCTTTATGGCATGAAAAGCGCCTTAGTTCTTACTGGTTCTGCGAAACCGGGTGAACAGCGTTTGTACACGCCGGATTATGTGTTGGAATCCATTAAGGATATAACCAAATTGGCTGAGGAGGGGATTCTCTTATGAATCGTATCGCAGCTGACGTTGAGCAAGCTTTTGAAATCGCCGGAGAAAAGACACTTCCTATAGAAGTTGAAGAAATTGTTATCGGCAAACAAGCAGCTGATTCGCTATTGGATTATGTAAAAAGTAAAAACAACAAACAGATTGTCCTTGTCTGCGACTCGAATACACATCGTATTGCGGGAAGCGATTTGGAAAACCGCTTGCATCAAGAAGGATTTCAGGCGGAGTGCCTGATCATTCCGGAAAATGAAGCCGGAGATGTGACAGCTGATGAACGCTCGCTCATTCATGCGCTGATCCATACGAAAAAAACAACGGATCTCATGATCGCGGTCGGTTCGGGCACGATTCATGACATCGTCCGCTTTGCAGCGTTTCAGAGGGATTTGCCGTTTATATCCTATCCGACTGCTCCATCTGTAGATGGATTTACGTCAGCAGGGGCGCCGCTTATTTTATACGGGACGAAAACAACCATCCAAACGAAGGCCCCGTCCGCGCTGTTCGCTGATCTGGATCTATTAAAAGCGGCACCCCGGACAATGGTGGCGGCTGGATTTGGCGACATGCTCGGGAAAATCACGTCTTTAGCTGATTGGGAAATATCCCGCCACCTTGCCGGCGAGCCTTATTCTCCAACGGGGGCTAAGATCGTTCAGGAGGCGCTGGAAGCCTGTATCGCACATACAGAAGACATTGCGATGAAAACGGAAACAGGCATACAGGTTTTAATGGAATCTTTAATTGTATCGGGTCTTGTCATGCTGGCTTTAGATCATTCCCGCCCGGCATCTGGCGGAGAGCATCACATTTCCCATTGGATTGAGATGGAATTAATGAAGAAAAACCGGCCTCAGATTCTTCACGGGGCAAAGGTGGGCTGTGCCGCTGTGTTATTAACTGACACATACAGAAAGCTCGCTCAGGATGACGGGCTGAACGAATTTTCTCCGCGCCGGAGGCATGCCATTCAAACAGCTTATGAAACGCTTCCCAAAGGAGAAGTGCTCGCCGGTTGGCTGAGATCAGCCGGAGGCCCTGCGTTTTTTGACGAAATAGGTGTCGGGCAGGATTCCGTCAAGAATGCCTTCAGAAACGCTCACACCTTAAGAGACCGCTGCACCGGATTAAGAATCATTAATGAAAACAAAACGCTGATCAATCATGGTCTATATGAATAGCCTGCACCTCGAATGGAAGGGGTAACGCAAATGAAAAAAATGACTGCCTGTTTTTTTGTGCTCATGATGCTGCTGACATTATTCATTGCTGGGTGTTCGGCAGAACGATCATCCGGGAAATCGGGTGAAACCGAGCTGACCTTTTGGACATTTAACGGACTTCATGAGCAGTTTTATGTAGAAATGATGAAGGAATGGAACAAAAAATATCCTGACCGCAAAATTAAACTGAATACGGTCGTTTATCCATATGGACAAATGCACGATAACTTGTCTATCTCCTTAATTGCGGGAGAAGGTGTCCCGGATATTGCCGATGTCGAATTGGCCCGTTTTTCAAACTTTTTGAAGGGCTCTGACATACCGCTTGCGGATTTGACTCCGCTGATTGAAAAGGACCGCGATAAATTCGTTGAGGCGCGGCTTACCTTGTACAGCAAAAACGGCAAGCTGTACGGGCTGGACACTCATGTAGGAACGACAGTTATGTTTTATAACATGGATGTGATGAAAAAAGCCGGTGTCAATCCTGATGATATCAAAACATGGGATGATTATCATAAAGCCGGGCAGAAAGTGCGCAAAGTGACCGGAAAGCCGATGGGAACGGTGGAAACCAATGATTCCGCAACGTTCTTATCCATGATTTCACAGCAAAACTCAGGTTATTTTGATAAAAACGGCAAGCTGATCCTCAATAATGACACCAATGTAAAAACAATTCAATTTTTAAAGGACATGATTAATGATAAAACGATGAATGCCGCACCAGGCGGCGGGCATCACAGTGAAGAATATTACGGCTTTATGAACCAAGGCGGAGCAGCGTCTGTTCTGATGCCGATTTGGTATATGGGAAGATTTTTAGATTATATGCCTGATTTAAAAGGAAAGATTGCCATCCGGCCGCTTCCGGCTTGGGAAGAGGGGGGCGACCGTTCGGCAGGTTTGGGCGGTACGGCAACTGTTGTTCCGAAGCAGTCCAAGCATGTTGAAATAGCAAAAGAGTTTTTGGCCTTTGCGAAGGGCTCTAAAGAAGGAAACAAAAAGCTTTGGAGCGTACTCGGGTTTGACCCGCTTCGCTGGGATGTCTGGAGCTCTCAGGAATTGAAGGAGAAAAACAAATACACGGATTACTTCCAAAACGGAACAGGCATTTTTACTATGCTGCTCGATATCAAGGATGAAATCAATCCAATTTATTTACATGAGGATTTTGCCAAGGCTTCAGACCTTGTCAACAGAAGCGTATTGTTCGACGCACTTAAATCTCAGCAAAAAACGCCTAAGCAAGCCTTGGACAGAGCGGCAGGTGAACTGAAAAAGAAATAGAATCCCATTCAAAAAGTGAAAGCGGGGAGGTTCTCATGAAACCTGTGAAAACGGGAACGGTTCATCCCGTTCCCTCAGCTGCAAAACAATCAGGCTGGCGAGATCTATTTTATTCGAAAAAAGCGGCGCCCTATCTGTTTACAGCGCCATTCATTTTATCTTTTCTCGTATTTTTTTTATACCCCATCATTAGCGTCTTCATCATGAGCTTTCAAAGAATATTGCCGGGAGAGGTGACGTTTGTCGGATTGTCCAATTACACTGCGCTAAACAATCCGACGTTCTATACCGCCCTTTGGAATACACTGGAATACACCTTTTGGACACTGATTGTGCTGATTCCAGTCCCATTGCTGCTGGCCATATTCCTGAATTCAAAGCTGGTCAAATTCAGAAATATATTCAAATCAGCGCTATTCATTCCGGCTTTGACTTCTACCATTGTGGCTGGGATCATATTTCGGCTGATCTTCGGAGAAATGGAAACGTCGCTGGCCAATTCCATCTTACTTAAACTCGGCTTTTCACCTCAGAACTGGATGAACAATGAACATACCGGCATGTTTTTAATGGTGCTGCTTGCTTCGTGGAGATGGATGGGAATCAACATCCTTTACTTTATGGCCGGTTTGCAAAATGTGCCGAAAGAGCTGTACGAAGCCGCCGATATTGACGGCGCGAATACGATGAAAAAATTCCGGCACATTACGCTGCCATTTCTCAAGCCTGTATCGGTTTATGTGCTAACCATCAGCATCATCGGCGGATTCAGGATGTTTGAGGAAAGCTACGTCCTTTGGCAAAATAATTCCCCGGGTAATATCGGCTTGACGCTTGTCGGATATTTGTACCAGCAGGGGCTTGCCTACAACGAGATGGGATATGGAGCGGCCATCGGCATTGTGCTTTTGATTGTGATACTTGTTGTCAGCCTGATTTCGTTAAAGCTGTCAGGCTCGTTTAAGGGGGAGGGATAAATGTTGCGGCACAGTCCTCAGTACAGCGTTTACAAAATCGCGCTTACCCTGTTTTTTATCATGCTGAGCCTATTGTATATTTTTCCGATTTTCTGTTTGCTTTTAGGATCATTAAAGCCGTCATCTGAGCTTTTGCGTATAGGGCTGAATGTTGATATTGATCCAAAAGTGATGAGTTTAGATAACTACACATTTCTGTTTAATGGCGGCAGTATTTATTTCAAGTGGTTTTTTAACAGTCTTGTGCTTGGAATTTTGACGACCCTGCTCACTCTGTTTTTTTCTTCGATGATTGGGTATGGGCTTGCGGTTTACGAATTTAAGGGCAGAAACATCATCTTTGTTCTTGTGCTGATTATTATGATGGTCCCGCTTGAAGTAATGATGCTTCCGTTGTTTAAGCTGACCGTCGGATTGCACTTGATCGATTCGTATACGGGTGTGATCCTGCCATTCATCGTTTCACCGGTAGCTGTTTTCTTTTTCAGGCAGTATGCCCTCGGTCTTCCAAAAGATTTGCTGGACTCTGCAAGGATGGACGGCTGTACGGAATTCGGCATCTTTTTCCGGATTATGGCGCCGCTGATGAAACCGGCTTTCGGCGCGATGATTATCCTCCAGTCCTTAAACAGCTGGAACAACTTCTTGTGGCCGTTGATTGTGCTTCGTTCGAAAGAAATGTTTACGCTTCCAATTGGGCTGTCCAGCTTGTTGAGCCCTTACGGCAACAACTATGACATGCTGATATCCGGCTCAGTATTTGCGATTTTGCCGGTAATTATTATTTTCTTGTTTTTCCAAAAATACTTTATCTCCGGCCTGACAGTAGGGGGAGTCAAAGGTTAAAAAGGGAGGAAACGTGTAATGAAAAAAGCGCGAATGATTGTAGACAAAGAATATAAAATCGGTGAAGTGGACAAACGGATTTACGGTTCGTTTATCGAACATATGGGGCGTGCGGTATATGAAGGCATATATGAGCCTGATCACCCTCACGCGGATGAAGATGGATTTAGAAAGGATGTCCAGTCGCTGATCAAAGAATTGCAGGTTCCGATTATCCGCTATCCAGGCGGAAACTTTTTATCCGGATACAATTGGGAGGACGGTGTCGGACCTGTCGAAAACCGTCCGAGACGGCTTGACTTGGCATGGCAAACGACAGAAACGAATGAAGTGGGGACAAATGAATTTTTAACTTGGGCAAAAAAGGTGAACACTGAGGTCAACATGGCCGTAAACCTTGGCACAAGAGGCATAGACGCTGCCCGCAATCTCGTTGAATACTGCAACCACCCGAAAGGCTCATACTGGAGTGACTTAAGAAGATCGCATGGCTATGAACAGCCGTATGGCATCAAAACATGGTGCTTAGGAAACGAAATGGATGGCCCGTGGCAGATCGGCCACAAAACAGCTGACGAATACGGGCGGCTTGCTGCGGAGACGGCAAAGGTCATGAAGTGGGTTGACCCATCAATTGAACTTGTTGCCTGCGGCAGCTCAAACAGCGGCATGCCGACCTTTATCGATTGGGAAGCGAAGGTGCTGGAGCATACGTACGAGCATGTCGACTATATCTCTCTTCACACGTATTACGGAAACCGGGATAACAATCTGCCAAACTACTTGGCCCGTTCTATGGATCTGGATCATTTTATTAAATCTGTCGCTGCAACATGTGACTATGTAAAAGCGAAAACACGCAGCAAGAAAACCATCAATCTCTCTCTCGATGAATGGAACGTCTGGTATCATTCAAATGAGGCGGATAAAAAAGTTGAGCCGTGGATAACTGCGCGTCCGATTTTAGAGGATATTTATAATTTTGAAGATGCCTTACTGGTCGGTTCTCTCCTCATTACGATGCTGCAGCACGCAGACCGCGTGAAAATCGCGTGTCTTGCACAGCTTGTAAATGTCATCGCGCCGATCATGACGGAAAAAGGCGGAGAAGCCTGGAGACAGCCGATTTTCTATCCGTACATGCATGCTTCAGTTTACGGAAGAGGCGAGTCACTGAAGCCGCTTATTTCTTCGCCGAAGTACGACTGCACTGATTTTACGGATGTGCCATATGTTGATGCCGCTGTTGTGTATTCCGAAGAGGAAGAAACCCTTACGATTTTTGCGGTAAACAAAGCTGAGGAGCAGATGGAGACAGAGATTTCGCTCAGAGGTTTTGAATCTTATCAAATCGCAGAGCACATCGTACTCGAGCATCAGGATATCAAAGCGACAAACCAGCATAACAGAAAAAATGTCGTCCCGCATTCCAACGGAACATCGTCTGTTAGCGAAAACGGCTTAACCGCGCATTTCACGCCGCTTTCCTGGAATGTGATCCGCCTGAAAAAACAGTCATAAAGCGAAACAAAACCGGAGAGCTCTCTCCGGTTTTTCTTTTTTTCTCAGTAGATATGATTCAGTACCTTGTAATGTTCAGTAGTAAATGGTACCATATGGATAAATAGTGGAAAATATAAACAAAATTGACGAGCCGCAGGGAGGATCTTATGATGAATGCTCAATTTAAAAAGGGAGCATTAGAGCTATGTGTGCTTGTATTCATATCCGAAAAAGACCAATATGGATATGAGCTATCTCAAAACATTTCCAGGTACATGTCGATTGCTGAAGGCACCTTATATCCTCTTCTCAGAAGACTGACGAAAGAAGAGTATTTAGAAACATATATGGCGCCATCTTCTGAAGGGCCTGCCAGAAAGTATTACACGATGACAAAGCTTGGTTTCATGCGAATGAAACTGCTGCTGGCAGAATGGGATCAGTTCACAGCATCTGTCAATCAAATGATTAATGCGGCAAGGGGAGGAGAACGATGAATCAAGAGCTGTTTTTACAGGAGTTGAGTAAAGCGTTAAAGCCGCTTTCAGAAGAAGAGCGGAATGAAGTCTTATTTGATTTTAAAGAACATATGACCGAAGGGATGAAAGAAGGCCGGCCGGAAGCGGATATCATCAGGGAGTTCGGCTCCCCAAAACAAATCGCAAAGGAATTGTTGCAAGATGTCATGGAAACTGCTCCAGCAGTGCAACGCCCTAAAAAGAATCTCTTTCACATGGCATGTTCAGCAATAGCAATAAGCTTCTTAAATATGATTTTCGTGCTGGGACCGGCAGCTGGCATTTTAGGAGTGTATGTGGGATTATGCGGGGCGGCGCTTGCACTTTCTTTGTCACCGATTATCTTTGTCGGCATGGTTATGTTTCAAGCGAATCCGCACATGGTGCTGGAGTTCTTTTTATCACTCGTGTTTGGCAGCTTGGGGCTGCTATCTTGCATAGGGCTGTGGTATTTAGGCAAACGGCTGTATGGCTTGGTTTTACGATATATCAAATATAATCTAAAGCTGGTGACGGGGGCGCAGGCATGAAAAAAATCATAGTAGGATTAATCGCAGTATTTGCAGTCGGGGTCATCGGAGCTGTCATCACTACAGCTGCTTCTGATTTTACAAAAGACGAGATGACAGCTGCCGAAACATATTCTGCCACAGATATTAAAAAAATTGAGGTAACAACGAGCTCGATGAATGCAGAGGTCAAAATTGGGCAAACGGATGATATTCAGGTAGCGGCTAAAGGGAAAGTCAGTGATAAAAGCAAAAAGCTGTTCGATGTGAGCCAAGATGGCCAGTCATTAAAAATCAATCAAATAGCACGCGAGAATATTATCTCTTTTATACCGTGGAGCAGCGAAAAGGATATGAAAATCACAATCATTATTCCTGAAAAGAAGTATGGGGAGTTAACAGTAACGACAACCTCTGGGGATATTCTCATTGAAAATGTGCATGCGGATCAATCTGCTGTTGACTCTGCATCAGGAAATATTGAGCTGAAGCATGCACGCATCGAAAACGAGTTGACGCTAAAAACAACGAGCGGAGATATTCAAGAAATCCAAAATTCATTCGGCCAAGGTGTGGTAAAGACAACAAGTGGATTAATAGAAAGCAGCCGTACAACAGCTGGAAAGGTGAATTATAAGACAACCTCCGGAGATATTGACCTTCTACAGGAGAGTCAGAACAAAGATATTGACATTGTCACAACGAGCGGAAGTGTGTCCGTAGAATATCAGAATGAACCTGCAACCTTGGCAATGGATTGTCAGACTGACTCAGGTGAGACGTCAGTCAACCTAGATCAAATTATGTATCAAGAAAAATCAGAGAAGCGCATTGCAGGATATATAGGTGATAGCGGAACCTCTAATCATTTAAACATTCGCACAACCTCTGGAGACATTGAACTAAACTAGCTGTGACGAGCCGGCCAATTCGAGCCGGCTTTTTTGTATAGGAAAAAATGACCGCTTTTCAATATGAAATTATGATATATTTATGAAAAACAGCAAAGGGGTTGGGAGATAATGAATGCGGTTACAATTGTGATAGCGTCAATGTGCGTTTTGGCTATTGCCTATCGCTTATACGGAACATTTATGATGGTGAAGGTTCTCAAAGTGAATGATGACAAGCCGACGCCTGCTCACGCGCTTGAGGATGGAAAAGATTATGTGCCTACAAACAAATGGGTCTCGTTCGGCCACCATTTTGCGGCGATCGCAGCGGCTGGGCCGCTGGTCGGACCCATTCTGGCGGCCCAGTTCGGCTATTTGCCGGGGTTATTATGGTTGTTAATTGGGGCGGTAATAGGGGGAGCCGTCCATGATCTTGTTGTGTTGTTTGCATCGATGCGCAAAAGTGGAAAATCGCTATCAGAAGTGGCGAAGGATGAGCTCGGTCCTGTTGCCGGCTTTTGCACGGGACTTTCCATGCTGTTTATTATCACGATTACGATGGCGGGGCTGTCGATGGTTGTGCTGCACGCGCTAGAACGCAATCCGTGGGGAACATTTGCGGTAGGGATTACGATTCCGATCGCGATGGCCGTAGGCTTATTTTATAAGAAAACGGGAAATTTAAAGCTCGCGTCAACGATCGGTTTCCTCTTTTTAATGGCAGGAGTCTTTATCGGCCCATGGGTGCAGAATACCGCGCTCGGTGACTTTTTAACACTAGATACGAAAACGCTTGCAATCGCACTTCCTGTTTATGCGTTTTTTGCAGCGGCGCTTCCCGTTTGGCTGCTTCTCGCACCGCGTGATTATTTAAGCAGCTTTATGAAAATCGGTGTTTTTATCGCTTTGATTGCCGGTGTATTTGTTGTCAATCCGTCCATCCCGTTTCCTGCGTTTACGGAATTCGTAAAAGGGGGCGGGCCGGTGTTGGCAGGACCCGTCTGGCCGTTCATTTCAATCACAATCGCCTGCGGCGCGATCTCGGGATTTCATGCCTTTGTCGGTTCCGGTACAACGCCGAAAATGCTGAATAAATGGAGTGATATGAAGCCGGTTGCGTTTGGTGCAATGCTTGTCGAGTGTCTTGTAGGCATTATGGCGCTGATTGCAGCGACCGCCTTGCAGCCTGCTGATTACTTTGCGATTAACAGCACGCCTGAGGTTTTTCGTACGCTCGGCATGAATGTCGTCCATTTGCCTGAATTGAGCAGGGAAATCGGTTTGGACTTAGAAGGAAGAACAGGGGGGGCCGTTACGCTTGCGGTGGGAATGACTTATATTTTTACGGGAATGCCGTTTTTCAGCCATTTGGCCTCATACTTTTTCCAGTTTGTCATTATGTTTGAAGCTGTATTTATTTTAACTGCTATTGACGCCGGCACACGTGTCGCCCGTTATTTGATTCAGGATTTCTTCGGAGAGGTGTATAAACCGCTGAAGAAAACAGACTGGATTCCGGGGTCTGTATTTGCCAGCGCGCTTGCCTGCCTGATGTGGGGCTATCTGCTGTATTCAGGGGATATCGGTTCCATTTGGGCGCTGTTTGGCGTGTCCAACCAGCTGATGGCTTCGGTTGGGCTGATCATCGGAGCCACCATCGTACTGAAAATCGCCGATAAACGCCGTTATATTCTGACCTGCCTTATCCCGCTTGCCTATTTATATGTCACTGTCAATTATGCAGGCTATTGGATGGTGCGCAATGTGTATCTCAATCCTGAAGCGGCAGGCTACAGCGTATTGAATGGCGTATTATCGATCATTATGCTGCTGTTAGGCTTCATCATTATCGTGGCGGCTGTGAAAAAATGGGCGCAGATGTGGAGAGATCCGAGCTTAAGGATGGGAGCTTCTATCCCGGGATAAAAAGGCTAATGAAAATGTTGAGGAGGATGGGGAATGAATCTATCAATGAAATATCTTATTCTTTACGTATCGGACAGTAAGCGGGCCATTCACTTTTATCGGGATACTTTAGGGCTGCCGATTCGTGCAGAACATGGAACGTATGTTGAATTTGAAACAGGATCTACGATATTGGCGCTTAATACGCGAGAAAGCGCCAGAGAAATCACGCGGCTAGACATTCCGGATACATCTGCTTCAAACACATTTGAGATCGGATTTGTCACTGAAAACGTAGAAGAGGTTATGAAAAGGGTAAGAGAACAAGGTGTCACGATTATTGGGGAGCCAAAAGTGAAGCCATGGGGGCAGACGGTCGCCTATATCGCTGACCCGGATGGACATTATATTGAAATTTGCAGTCCGATGGAATAACGAACAAGCCCAAAACAATGTCTGTTTTGGGCTTTCTTATGATGTTTTCTGTCCAGCTGCTTCCAGCAGCAAATCAGCCAGATGAACGGCTTTGACTTTCCCGCTTAGTCTTTCGCGCTCAATGCCAAGCTTCATCTGCAGCAGGCAACCGGGATTTGCAGTCACAATGACGAACGCTTTGGTTGCTTTAACCGCAGCCATTTTACTGTCCAGTATTTTCATAGACATTTCAGCTTCCACGATGTTATAAATTCCCGCTGATCCGCAGCAGCTGTCCGCTTTCTCCATTTCTCTGAATTCGGCCCCCTTAATGCTTTGAAGAAGCTGGCGGGGCTCGAGTGACGTATGCATCACATTTCTCAGATGGCATGAGTCTTGATAGGTAATGACCTGAGGCGTGTCTAGGGTAAGCTCCATTTGATGAAAATCGAGTTCAACCAAAACGGACGAAAAGTCTTTCAGCTTCTGAACAAATGAAACGGCCCGCTCCGACCACTCAGGGTGATCCTTCAGCAAATCATCATATTCAGTGAGAAAGGCTCCGCATCCCCCTGCGTTTGTGATAACAGCATCGACGTCTAATGCTTCGAAAGCAGCGATATTTTGTTTCGCGAGCTCTTTCCCCGCGTTTTTTTCACCGCTGTGCCCATGCAGTGCCCCGCAGCAAGCCTGTTCAGGCGGAATGACAATGTCGCAGCCGGCAAGCTGCAAAAGCTTCAGTGTGGCATTGTTGGTCGGCAAAAACATGGTATCCATTAAGCAGCCTGAAAAAAAGGCGACCCGTTTTTTCATGGGGCCAATTGACGGCAGTAAACGCGGCCGCTGCTTCATGTCTTTACTTTTAGGAACATCAGGTAGAACAGCTTCCATCTTCCGCAAATGCTCGGGCAGGAAGCGAAGCATCCCGGTTTTACGCACAGTGTTTTGCAGCCCTGACCGCTGATACAAACCGATTAGGCTGACAGCTGAGCGCATGCGGTTTTGATGCGGGAACAGCTCGTGAAAAGCGGCCTTTCGCATGACACGTGTGCCGAGCGAGTGTTTTTTATTTTGGTGGATAATATCTCTCGCTTCCTCAAGCAGCTGTCCGTATTTCACACCTGACGGGCATACAGGTTCACAGGCCCGGCAGCCGAGGCAAAGTGACAGCGAACGTTCGACATCTTCATCCGGCTCAATGACACCGTCGGCTACGGCTTTCATTAAGGCGATGCGTCCGCGCGGAGAGTGAGTTTCCTGAAACCCCGATTCAATATAGGTCGGGCAGGAAGGAAGGCAGAAGCCGCAGCGCATACAATTTAAAAGCTCGCCTTCATCCATTCGCTCTTTGAACTCATTTTGGATTTGTTCCATTTCTTTTTCTGTTGTCATCTTTCCGTCACCACACGTTTTCTGGCATCTTTGGCAAACACTTTGTCTGGATTTAATATGTTACGGGGGTCAAATGCTGCTTTTATTGCTTTCATCGCGGCAATCCCTTCTTTTTTCAGCTTCATTTCCAAGTAAGGCGCTTTCATAGATCCGACTCCGTGCTCTCCGGTTATCGTGCCGCCAAGTTCAATCGCTTTCTCAAAAATCTCGGCAAAAGCTTGTTCGACACGCTCCATCTCATCCTCATTTCTAATGTCTGTCGTGCATGTCGGATGGAGGTTCCCGTCTCCCGCGTGGCCGAAGGTGCAAATGGAAAGGTCGTATTTAGCGGCAATATCATTAATCGCTTTTACCATATTGGCGATCTCTGAGCGAGGAACGGTCGCGTCCTCTAAAATGGTCGTCGGCTTGAGGCGGGCTAGGGCAGATAGTGCAGAACGCCGGGCTTCAGTCAAGGCAAATGCTTCTTCCTCGGTTTGAGCCGCCTGAACGGAAACGGCGTCACCTTTTTTGCAGATTGCTTCAATCTTTTCCATATCCCGTGCAACGGTTTCAAACGGTCCGTCTTGCTCAATTAATAAAACGGCCTTTGCGTTTGTCGGCAGCCCGATTTTGGCATAATCCTCAATCACCAAAAGAGTAGGCTGGTCGAGAAATTCCAGCGTGGCGGGGATGATTTTTGCGGCAATGATGTTTGATACAGTTTGAGCAGCGGCGTCTATATGTTCATAAAGGGCAAGCAGCGTCTTCTTTGTTTCCGGCTTTGGAACAAGTTTGACGATTGCTTCTGTCACGATGCCGAGCGTTCCTTCTGAGCCGACAAAAAGGCGTGTGAGATCGTATCCGGCCACATCCTTTGCGAGTTTTCCGCCGGTGCGGATGATGTCTCCATTAGCGAGTACAACTTCCAGTCCAATGACATAGTCGCGGGTGACGCCGTATTTTAATCCGCGGAGCCCGCCGGAATTTTCATTGATGTTTCCGCCCATGGTTGATATTTTCATGGAGCTCGGATCAGGCGGATAAAATAAACCCTTGCTTTCAACCGCACGGATCATATCCAATGTAATAACGCCAGGCTGGACTGTCGCGGTCAAATTTTCTTCATCAATTTCAAGAATCCTGTTCATATGCTTAAAGAGAAGTACAAGTCCGCCTTCAGTCGGGCATGTGCCGCCGCATAGATTTGTCCCAGATCCCCTAGGAACGATCGGAACTCGATGTTCACTGCAAATGATTACAATTCGAGATACCTCATCTGTACTCCTCGGTGCAATCACGGCGTCAGGCATAGACTGAAACTGCGGCGCCGCATCATATGAATAGACGAGACGGCCGGCAGTGGAGTCATCAAAGTTTTCCGGTCCAACGATTCGGATAAGCTGTTCCTTTACATCTTTTGTGATCATTTTCCCCGACCCCTTCCAAAAAAGCGCTTTCATTCTATTGTAAAAGAATAATAGAAAAGCTTCCATAGAGTAATATAGAAAAAATGAAACGAAAACGCTCTTTATTTTGTAGTTTGTTTCAAAGACATATTCGTTTATATCGCCAATATTATGAAGAGCGTAATAACCGTCGGCTTTCGAGGGGAAGTGGCTGAACATGTATCCGAACGGAACTGCGGTTATCAATGCCCGCCATTCAGGTTAGAGTCCATTCTAGCGCCGCAGAGCGCCTCAAGCCACTAGATGACGGAGTGATAACTGTTAAGCTGCCGTTCGCAGCTATTAGCTCAGTTTTATTGATGAATGAAAATCCTGCAGAGGGAACTGCAGGATTTCAGCCGCCCCTGTCACCGCATCCTGCGGAAGTCTGCTCCAATGCTCGTCCTTCCTAGACTTCAACGGTTTTCAATCATGCTGAAAAGATGACAAAATCCTAAAACGAATACCGTTTTTAGGATTTTGTCAACAATCTGAAGCTTGCAGAGGGAACTGCAGGCTTTATTTTTTAGTTTCTAACGTATTTTTTCGGAACATAATCTGGAAAGTCTGTCACAATTCCGTCTACGCCAGCTTTTAAAAGCGGAGACACTTCATCACGGGAGCGGACGGTCCAAGGGGTAATTTTCATGCCGAGCGCATGAATCCTCGGCACAAGTGTAGGATCAGTGTTCACATTTTTTAAGTTGGTGTTCACATATTTGGCATAGCCGGAAAATCCCTTGAGTTTTGCATCTGTTAAGTCCGCCGCTTTTGACGTTAAAACACCTGTCGGCATCGATGGAAGCAGCTGATGAATTTTATAAACAGAATTAAAATCAAACGATTGCACAATGATTTTTCTGTTTTTAGGCTTATCCATTCTCCGCTCTTTCAATGCTGCTGATACTTTTTCTTCGATTCCCGGATAGCGTGAAGGCTCTTTCAATTCGATCAGCAGTCCGATCTTCCCTTTATACCGGTCAAGCACTTCTTCAAATGTCGGAATGCGTTCCCCGGCGAACTGCGGAGCGAAGAAGCTGCCTGCATCGAGCTTGCGAAGCTCGGCAAGCGTCAAGTTCTTTACGGCAACCGGCAGCTTTGAGTTAATGTCTGTTGTACGGTTTACGGTCGTATCATGGATGATGACAAGCTCCCCATCCTTGGACATTTGAACATCCAGCTCGATATAATCTGCTTTCATCTGAAGCGCCTTTTCAAAGGCAGCCATCGTGTTTTCCGGCGCATATCCTGAAGCGCCCCTGTGAGCAATGATATCGACTTTTTTAGGCTTGGCCGCCAGTTCTGATGCCTTCGCGTTCGGTGCAAACAGGGCTGATCCGATGGAAATCCCGATCAATGAAGAGAACATCAATTTTTTTAATAAAGCTGACACATCATCCACTCCCCTTATATTTCATATCTCTTGCCAAATTATAGGTTTGCTTTGTTAAGATTATGTTTCAGCAGTCTTTTGTTTTCATAAATTTCCTGATAAGTAAAAAAAGACCCTTTAACAAAGATCTTTTTTGGATATATCAGCTTGCATATGCCATTTTGTTTGTCTAAATTTCGGTCCAGTTTTATATTGGCGCCATAAAGCGATTTGAAACATAAGGCTTGTCCTTCGTTTTCCGCCTTTTTTGTTCACTGACTTCGTATGGGAGATGCGCCCAGTAAGTCTTTGTTTCAAGTTCAATTTTTGCTTGCCTTATCGCAGGCACTTCAGAAAAACTGGTAAAGACTAACAGAAAAAGATTCGCCGCCATTTTTTCAGTTTGAACCCTTCCGCCTATTTCTTATGTAGCTTTATTTTCCTCATTTAAAAGATTGCATTTTTTTATGAAAAAGGATAAATCAAATAAAAGTTCTTCAGCAATGATTTTTTACTGTTGATAACGGCTGTAAAAACATCATGTTTCTATAAGAAAAAAACCGGGCGCTGTCACCCGGTTTCATGTCTTATTCGGCGGGTTTTAATCCGCCTTCAAGCGTTTTTAGCATTTCATTTTTCTCACTTTCGGATGCGTGCTGCCAAAGGACTTCGAATAAAACACCGAGCCCCGGAAGCATTTTTTCTTCACCGCTTTGAATGGCATCCACAATCGTATGCTCAAGCTGATCCTGATTATTGCCGGTAACATTGGCAATGACGGCATGACGTAAATTAAGATCCATGTGAAACGCTCCTTTTTTTCTAAAATGTGATACGTATATTCTAACCCTGCACCTGGTTTATTATGTGCTGTTCTTGCGATATAATAACATCATGTTAAAAAAAGGAGAGCCACACAGACAGTGAAACAAATAGAATCGGCAAAAAACCAAAAAGTGAAGGATTGGAAAAAGCTTCATACAAAAAAAGAACGGACAAAAACGAATACATTCCTCATAGAAGGAGAACATCTTGTTGAAGAGGCGCTGAAGAGCGAGGGCAGGGTAAAAGAAATCCTTGTAAAGGATGAAACGAAAATTCCGTCAGCTCTTGATGTGAGCATCCAGTGCTACGTGCTGAGTGAAGATGCATTTTCAGCTGTTACTGAAACCGAAACGCCGCAGCAAATCGCCGCTGTGTGCCATATGCCTGAAGAAAAACTGGCGTCGCCTCGGCGGGTGCTGCTGATTGACGCTGTTCAAGATCCGGGAAACCTCGGCACGATGATTCGGACGGCTGATGCGGCTGGTTTAGATGCGGTTGTGCTTGGTGATGGCACGACGGACGCTTATAACGGAAAAACGCTGCGATCCGCGCAAGGATCTCACTTTCATATCCCTGTGGTGAGAAAAAACCTGCATACATATGTGGATGAATTGAAGGCAGAGGGCGTAAAAGTGTACGGCACGGCGTTGCAAAACGGGGCGCCTTATCGGGAAATACATCAGTCTGAATCCTTCGCGCTCATTGTAGGAAATGAAGGGGCAGGGGTGGATGCCGCCCTGTTGGAGAAAACAGATCTGAACCTGTACGTGCCGCTTTACGGACAGGCTGAATCACTGAACGTTGCGATTGCGGCTGCCATCCTCGTGTATCACTTGCGAGGATAGTGTTGCGCCAAGCGAAGGATTTCTCTATAATAGAACATAATATTTGAAAAACCGTGACAGAGGACCTCATTTCTGATTAGCTGTTTTCCAGGGAGAAAATGCCGCTGACTGAGAGCATTTTTAACGCAGCCGGGAATGGGCTTCACCTCTTGAGTTGTCACCGGGACCGCGCGTACTGCGCGTAAAGGTGAACCGGAATCTGATTCCGTTATGTCAATGAAGCTGACGACAGCATCAGTCTGTCTCAAATAAGGGTGGTACCGCGGCCACAACTCGTCCCTTGCACTAGGGACGGGTTTTTTTGTTTTCCAAAGACATATGACGGTTTGTTTACATAAAAGGAGGATGCAAAATGGAAGAAAAGCTAAAACAGCTGGAACAAGAAGCTTTAGAACAAGTAGAAGCGGCAAGCTCATTAAAGGTTGTCAATGATATTCGGGTGCAATATCTCGGAAAAAAAGGGCCGATTACAGAAGTGCTGCGCGGAATGGGCAAACTTTCTGCTGAGGAACGTCCGAAAATGGGTGCGCTCGCGAACGAAGTAAGGGAGCGTATCGCCAATGCGATTGCTGTCAAGAACGAGAAGCTTGAAGAAGAGGAAATGAAGCAGAAGCTTGCGGGACAGACAATCGACGTCACGCTGCCAGGCAACCCTGTCGCAGTCGGCGGCCGCCATCCGCTCACTGTTGTCATTGAAGAAATTGAAGATTTATTTATCGGTATGGGCTACACAGTAGAGGAAGGGCCTGAGGTTGAAACGGATTACTACAACTTCGAATCGCTCAACCTGCCGAAAGAACACCCTGCGCGCGATATGCAGGACAGCTTTTACATTACAGAGGAGACTCTGATGAGAACGCAAACGTCTCCTGTGCAAACACGGACAATGGAAAAGCATGAAGGCAAAGGGCCGGTTAAAATTATTTGTCCGGGTAAAGTATACCGCCGCGATCATGATGATGCGACGCACTCTCACCAATTTATGCAAATTGAAGGGCTTGTCGTTGACAAAAACATCAGCATGAGTGATTTAAAAGGAACGCTTGAGCTTGTTGCGAAAAAAATGTTCGGGCAAGATCGCGAAATCAGGCTCCGTCCAAGCTTCTTCCCGTTTACTGAGCCTTCAGTAGAAGTGGACGTGACATGCTTTAAGTGCGGAGGAAACGGCTGCTCGGTATGTAAAGGAACAGGCTGGATCGAAATCCTCGGCGCCGGCATGGTTCACCCGAACGTGCTGAAAATGGCAGGCTTTGATCCGGTGGAATATCAGGGCTTCGCATTCGGAATGGGCGTTGAGCGTATCGCGATGCTGAAATACGGCATTGATGATATCCGCCACTTCTATACAAACGATGTCAGATTTATTTCGCAGTTTAAACAGGCGTAAGAGGAGGATGCTAGGATGTTTGTTTCTTATAAATGGTTAGAGGATTATGTTGATTTAAAAGGCATGGACCCGGCGGTTCTTGCTGAAAAAATTACAAGAGCCGGCATTGAGGTTGAAGGAATTGAATACAAAGGAGAGGGCGTCAAAGGCGTTGTCATCGGCCATGTGCTGGAGCGCGAGCAGCATCCGAATGCTGATAAGCTGAATAAGTGCCTTGTGGATATCGGAGCGGAAGCACCTGTACAAATCATTTGCGGCGCGCCGAATGTGGATAAAGGACAAAAAGTCGCAGTTGCAACAGTCGGAGCGGTGCTGCCGGGCAATTTCAAGATTAAAAAAGCTAAGCTTCGCGGTGAAGAATCAAACGGCATGATCTGTTCTTTGCAGGAGCTTGGCATTGAAAGCAAACTAGTGGCCCAGGAGTATGCGGAAGGCATTTTCGTATTCCCGAATGACGCTGAAACAGGAAACGATGCCTTAGCGGCGTTGCAGCTCGATGATGCGATCCTTGAGCTTGGTTTAACGCCAAACCGCGCGGATGCCATGAACATGCTTGGTGTTGCTTACGAGGTTGCGGCAATTTTAGATACAGAGGTAAAGCTTCCGCAAACTGATTATCCGGCAGCATCAGAGCAAGCGTCTGATTACATCGCTGTCAAAGTCGAAGATCAAGAAGCGAACCCGCTATACACTGCAAAAATCATTAAAAACGTCACGATTGCTCCGTCACCGCTTTGGATGCAGACGAAGCTGATGAATGCAGGCATTCGCCCGCACAACAATGTCGTTGACATCACAAACTTTGTCCTGCTGGAATACGGACAGCCGCTTCACGCCTTTGATTATGACAGATTCGGCTCCAAGGAAGTCGTAGTAAGAAAAGCAGCTGAAAATGAAACGATCGTAACCCTTGATGATCAAGAACGAAAGCTGTCTGCCGATCACCTTGTCATTACGAACGGAACGATAGTGCAAGCCGTTGCCGGTGTCATGGGAGGAGCAGAGTCAGAGGTTCAGGAAGATACGAAAACGATTTTGCTTGAGGCTGCTTACTTCAACGGACAGACGGTTCGCAAGGCTTCCAAAGATCTTGGTCTGAGAAGTGAATCAAGTGTCAGATTTGAAAAAGGCATTGATCCGGCGCGCGTACGTCTTGCGGCAGAACGGGCTGCACAGCTAATCCATCTGTATGCAGGCGGTGAAGTGCTCGCTGGAACGGTTGAGGAAGATCACCTGACAATCGAAGCGAATAACATTCATGTATCTGTTGCCAAAGTGAACAGTGTTCTCGGCATGACAATCAGCAAAGAAGAACTGATCAGCATATACAACCGTCTGGGCTTTACTGTCGGTGAAGCGAATGAACTTCTCGTTGTGACAGTTCCATCACGTCGCGGTGACATTACAATCGAAGAAGATTTAATTGAAGAAGCGGCAAGACTGTACGGCTACGATAACATTCCGTCAACGCTTCCTGAGACAGCGGGAACAACAGGCGGATTAACGCCATATCAGGCAAAACGCCGTAAAGTCAGACGTTTTCTTGAAGGCGCAGGCTTGTCACAAGCGATCACTTACTCACTGACAAACGAGAAGAAAGCAGCAGCGTTTGCAATTGAAAAATCACTGAACACTGTGCTTGCACTTCCAATGAGTGAAGAAAGAAGCATTCTCAGACACAGTCTTGTGCCAAATCTGCTTGACTCCGTTTCTTACAACTTGGCGAGACAGACGGACTCAGTCGCACTGTACGAAGTCGGCTCCGTTTTCCTGACAAAGGAAGAGGATACAAAACCTGTTGAAACAGAACGCGTGGCAGGAGCTGTTACCGGATTATGGCGCAAGCAGCTGTGGCAGGGCGAGAAAAAACCAGTTGATTTCTTTGTCGCCAAGGGCATTGTGGAAGGGTTGTTAGACAAATTGAATGTCCTTGACAGCATTGAATTTGTTCAATCTGAACGCAAACAGCTGCACCCGGGCAGAACAGCGAACATTCTATTGAATGGTTCTCTTATCGGCTTCATCGGCCAAGTCCATCCTTCATTGGAAAAAGAACTGGATATCAAAGAGACATACGTGTTTGAGCTTGATCTTCATGCGTTGCTCGCAGCGAATACAGCGCCGCTTGTTTACACGGCGATTCCAAAATATCCGTCTGTGACACGTGATATCGCGCTTGTCACAGATAAATCCGTCACAAGCGGCCAACTCGAGAGCGTGATCAAAGAGGCTGGCGGCAAGCTGCTGAAAGACGTATCCGTTTTTGACGTATACGAAGGCGAGCATATGGAGGAAGGCAAAAAGTCAGTCGCTTTCTCACTTCAATATGTCAACCCTGAACAAACACTGACTGAAGAAGAAGTGACAAAGGCCCACAGCAAAGTGCTGAAAGCGTTGGAAGACACGTATCAGGCTGTTTTGAGAGGTTAAGAAAAAAGCTTGCAGAGAAATCTGCAAGCTTTCAGCGTGTCGACAAACCCTCGCATTCGTTGTCAGTCCTGTGCGTTGGTGCTCACGAATTGCTACATTCGCTGTGCTCCAATGCTCGTCCTTCCTAGACTTCAAGGGTTTTCAATCACGCTGAAAAGATGACAAAATCCTAAAACGAAAACCGTTTTAGGATTTTGTCAACAATCTGAAAGCTTGCAGAGAAATCTGCAAGCTTTTTCTATGAACGTTTTCTATCAGCAAGGCGCTGCGCTTTTTGCGTATTGGCAAAATGGAGTTTTGTAAAGGTTCTGAGAGCGGAGGTCCCTTTTGTAAGGATCAGCTTGGCGGCCGCTTCATCCACGTGCGGGCCTGCCCCTTTCGGAAGTGTCATTCCTGCCTCACGCGACAGTTTATCCATTTCCATTAAAAACGAATATCTCGCAATGATGGAAGCGGCTGCAACTGACAAGTGAATGCCTTCAGCCTTCGTGCTGAAATAGGTCCGCTCCTTCACAATGTCTCTGCCCTTTAAATGATTGAAGTAGACGCCGGGCTCAGCGAATTGGTCAATCAAAATGGCTTCAGGCTTTACCCCGTCCATTTTTTTCAACAAATGGGTGATGGCTTGATTGTGAAGCAATGCTTTCATTTTCCCTTGGCTCATGCCTTTTTCCTGCATGCTGTTGTACTTTTCATTCTTTAACACCAGCAGGCTGTACGGAATGGTTTTGATCAGATTTCGGGCAATCTCGATGATTTGCGGGTCTTTTAAGTCTTTAGAGTCCTTCACACCGAGTTCTTTCATTAAAGGAATCAAGGTTTTATCAACGTACGCGCATACAACCGTCATCGGGCCAAAGTAATCTCCGGTTCCGACCTCGTCAGAGCCGATAATAGACATTCCGGCGATATTTGCCGGAGGGGCGTAGCGGGGGTCGGCCGGCTTTTTGGACGTTTTCTTCTTTTCCTGCGGCACTGCTGTTCCCCAGCGCGCGGATTCTGCGGCTGCGTTTTTGCCTTGAAACAAGACCTTGCCGGATTGGTATGCTGTAATGGTACAGCCTGGCGGTTTCGCCTGAAAAACAGCTCCCTGCGGAACAGAAGCGGTAAGCGAACCGCTGTATGTCATTTTCATTTGGTCAATAGCAGACAACGATACTTTTATCACAGAATGGGACACGTAATAATCTCCTTTTTTTACACTTTTCGCTGTATCTACCAGTGTATCATAACAGCGGGAGGCTCGTCTTTCCATTCAATTAATAAACGTGTTATGATAAGTACTAGGATTCTCACGGAATGGAGGAGAAACGTTGTCTGACGGTAAAAAAACAAAAACAACCGTTGACATTTACGGCCAGCACTTCACGATGATCGGTGAAGAAAGCAAAGCCCATATGAGGTATGTCGCCGGAATTGTTGATGATAAAATGAGAGAAATCAATGAAAAAAATCCATACCTTGATATAAATAAACTTGCAGTGCTGACAGCTGTAAATGTGGTGCACGATTATGTCAAATTACAAGAGAAATATGAGAAACTGGAGCGTCAGCTTAAAGAAAAGGATTGAACAACTATGCTGGATATCATCATCTTAATCTTGCTCCTGATGGGGACTTTACTGGGATTAAAACGCGGTTTTATTTTGCAGTTTATCCGCCTGACGAGCTTTATTTTATCGATCGCCTTTGCGGCTTTATTTTATAAAGATGTGGCGCCCCATGTAAAGTGGATTCCCGCGCCCGACTTCTCAGCGGGACAGCCGGCTCTTTCTTTTTTCACGGGAAATCTGGAGGCAGCCTACTATAATGCGATTGCGTTTATCATTTTATTTATTATCGCGAAAATTTTACTGAGAATCATAGGCTCATTCTTGAGTATTGTAGCGGGCATTCCGATCATTAAACAAATCAACCAAGTGCTGGGCGCCGTGCTTGGTTTTCTGGAAGTCTATTTATTTACATTTGTGCTGCTGTATGTCGCATCCGTGCTACCGGTAGATGCTTTACAGCAAATGATGGGGCAATCGTCTCTGGCAAATGTGATCATTAACCATACACCGTATTTGTCAGGGCTTTTAGAAGAGCTGTGGACACAGTACGGAGCATAAAAACTTCTCTTGTCCGGAGAAGTTTTTTTCAAGTATGATGGAAACATATGTGAACATCTGGGGGTTATGATATGCATAAAAAAGATATTATCCGGCTGCTTGAAACCATTGCAGTCTATATGGAACTCAAAGGGGACAACCCGTTTAAAGTATCCGCCTTCCGAAAAGCAGCGGCAGCCCTGGAACAGGATGACCGCAGTTTATCAGAAATGGACGATATCATGTCGTTGTCCGGCATTGGAAAAGGAACGTATAGCGTCATAAAAGAGTATATAGATGAAGGAAAGTCAAGTACGCTCGAAGCGCTGCAGCAAGAAGTGCCGGAAGGGCTCGTGCCATTATTAAAGCTGCCGGGGCTCGGCGGCAAAAAAATCGCAAAGCTGTATAAGGAGCTCGGCGTACATGATGCAGAATCCCTGAAAGAAGCCTGTGAACAGCAAAAGGTACAAGGTCTTGCGGGCTTCGGCAAAAAATCAGAAGAAAAAATATTACAGGCGCTCGGTGAAGCCGGAAAACAGCCTGAACGGTTCCCGATCGGCTACGCCCTCCGGATCGCCCGGGACATTGAGGAGCATCTTTCTCAATTTACAGATATCATCAAGTTTTCCCGTGCCGGGAGTCTCCGCAGAGCCCGGGAAACGGTGAAGGATCTGGATTATATCATCGCCACAGATCACCCGGCTGAAGTAAGAGAGCAGCTTCTTGCACTGCCAAACATCAAAAGCGTCATTGCGAGCGGAGATACGAAGGTGTCTGTCATGCTTTCCTTTGAATATGAAACAAGCGTCGATTTCCGTCTTGTTACGGAAGAGCAGTTTCCGACAACACTGCATCATTTTACAGGATCAAAAGATCACAATATTAAGATGCGCCAAATCGCCAAAGAACGCGGCGAGCGAATCAGTGAATACGGCGTTGAGACAGTTGAAACCGGAGACATCAAAACATTCCCGAGTGAACGTGAATTTTATGCGCATTTCGGATTGCCGCTGATTCCGCCGGAGCTCCGCGAAAGCGGGCAAGAAGTGGAAACCTACAGCGACAGCATCGAATTGATAGAGCCCGGGCACATCAAAGGAGATCTCCACATGCACTCCACGTGGAGCGATGGCGCGTTTTCGATCAGAGAGATGGCTGAAGCATGCATGAATAAAGGCTATCAATATATGGCGATCACCGATCACTCGCAATATTTAAAGGTCGCTAACGGGCTGACTGCAGAAAGACTCAAGCAGCAGGCAAAAGAAATTGACGCGCTCAATGCGGAATTTGAGAATTTCCGGATCTTGAAAGGCGTCGAGATGGATATCCTGCCTGATGGCACGCTTGATTATGATGACGACGTGCTGGCAGACATGGATATCGTCATTGCATCGATTCATTCCAGCTTTAATCAGCCGGAACACGTCATTATGAAACGGCTTGAGACGGCACTGGCCAACAAGCATGTTGACATTATCGCACATCCGACCGGACGCCTGATCGGCAGACGAGCCGGATATGAAATCGACATTGACAAGCTGATTGAGCTTGCGAAGAAAACAAATACGGCGCTAGAACTCAACGCCAACCCTGCGCGTCTCGATCTGCGCACAGAGCATTTAATCAAAGCAAACGAACAAGGGGTTACATTGGTCATTAATACCGACGCCCATAACATTGAAATGTTAGACGATATGAAAACCGGCGTTACTGCCGCGCGCAAAGGATGGACGGAAACGAAAAACGTTCTGAATGCCCGATCGCTTGAAGACGTAGAGGCATTCCTGAAGCGCAACGATTAAGTAAGGAGGCTCACACAATCGTGCAGCAAAAAGTATTATCAGCTCTTGAATTTCATAAAGTGAAAGAACAGGTGATTGAGCACGCCGCATCATCGCTCGGAAAAGAGATGTTACTCGCGCTTCAGCCTTCTGCTTCTATAGACGAAATCAAAAAACAGCTGGATGAAGTAGACGAAGCTTCTGCCATTATCCGCCTGAGAGGCCAGGCGCCTTTTGGCGGCCTTGTTGATATCAGAGGTGCGTTAAGACGGGCGGAAATCGGCAGCGTTCTCAGTCCAGCAGAATTCACTGAAATCTCAGGCCTGCTTTACGCAGTGAAACAAATGAAACATTTTATCAGCCAAATGGCTGAAGACGGTATCGACATTCCGCTAATCCATCAGCATGCGGAACAGCTGATTACGCTGTCTGATTTAGAGCGGGACATTAATTCCTGCATCGATGATCACGGAGAAGTGCTTGATCACGCGTCAGAAACATTAAGAGGAATCCGCACACAGCTCAGGACACTCGAATCGAGAATCAGAGACCGGTTAGAGTCAATGCTGCGTTCCTCCTCCGCTTCAAAAATGCTGTCTGATACAATTGTTACGATTCGGAATGACCGCTTTGTGATTCCAGTCAAACAAGAGTACAGATCAAGCTACGGGGGAATTGTGCACGATACCTCTTCCTCAGGCGCGACGTTGTTCATTGAACCGCAGGCGATTGTCGATATGAACAACTCGCTTCAGCAGGCGAAAGTGAAAGAAAAACAAGAAATTGAACGGATTTTGCGCATGCTGACAGAGCAAACGGCGGAACACACAGAAGAGCTCTTTCAAGATTTGCACGTGCTGCAGACACTTGACTTTATTTTTGCAAAGGCAAGATACGCTAAAGCGGTCAAAGCGACAAAACCGCTGATGAACGACAGCGGCTTTGTTCGTTTGAAAAAAGCCCGCCATCCATTGCTTCCGGCTGAACAGGTGGTTGCTAATGATATTGAGCTTGGCGGCGATTTTTCAACCATGGTCATTACAGGGCCAAACACCGGAGGGAAAACAGTCACCCTTAAAACATTAGGCCTATTAACCTTAATGGCGCAATCCGGTCTTCATATTCCTGCAGATGAAGGATCAGAAGCGGCAGTATTTGAGCATGTATTCGCTGATATCGGTGATGAACAGTCGATTGAGCAGAGCTTAAGTACGTTCTCGTCCCATATGGTGAACATTGTCGGCATTTTAGAACAGGTCAATGAAAACAGCCTGGTCCTTTTCGATGAGCTGGGCGCAGGGACAGATCCGCAAGAAGGGGCTGCCCTCGCCATGAGCATCTTGGATGACGTGCATCGCACCAATGCAAGAGTGTTAGCCACCACGCACTATCCGGAATTGAAGGCGTATGGCTATAACAGAGAAGGCGTCATGAACGCGAGCGTCGAATTTGACATCGAAACGCTGTCGCCGACCTATAAACTGTTAATTGGTGTGCCGGGACGAAGCAATGCCTTCGAAATTTCAAAACGCCTTGGGCTCCCGGACCATATCATCGGGCAGGCGAAATCAGAAATGACGGCCGAGCATAACGAAGTCGATACGATGATTGCGTCGCTGGAACAAAGCAAAAAACGTGCGGAAGAAGAGCTTTCTGAGACGGAGGCTATCAGAAGAGAAGCAGATAAGCTGCATAAAGAGCTACAGCAGCAAATCATCGAGCTCAACAGCAAAAAAGACAAAATGCTCGAGGAGGCTGAACAGCAAGCGGCTGAAAAAGTAAAAGCGGCAACGAAAGAAGCCGAAGACATTATTCACGAATTGCGCTCAATCAAACAAGAACACAGATCCTTCAAGGATCACGAACTGATCAATGCGAAGAAACGGCTAGAAGGCGCAGTTCCTACCTTTGAAAAGTCCAAAAAACCGGAAAAACCGAAAACGCAAAAACGTGATTTCAAGCCTGGTGATGAGGTGAAAGTCCTCACCTTTGGGCAAAAAGGAACACTGCTTGAAAAAACCGGCGGCAGTGAATGGAATGTCCAAATCGGCATTTTAAAGATGAAAGTAAAAGAAAAAGATTTGGAGTTTATCAAATCAGCTCCGGAACCCAAAAAAGAAAAAATCATTACGGCTGTTAAAGGAAAGGATTATCACGTATCGCTTGAACTTGATCTTCGCGGCGAACGCTATGAAAATGCCCTCAGCCGTGTTGAAAAATACTTGGATGATGCAGTGTTAGCGGGATATCCAAGAGTGTCAATCATCCACGGAAAAGGAACTGGCGCTTTAAGAAAAGGCGTGCAGGATCTTTTGAAAAACCATCGCAGCGTCAAAAGCTCCCGTTTCGGTGAAGCAGGTGAGGGAGGATCGGGCGTTACGGTTGTTGAACTAAAATAAAAGGGAGTATGGCCATGAGTGATTTTTGGGAAAACGAGCTTGTGGAAATCGCGGCGTATTACAGTGTCGCGGTTCTCTGCCTCGTCCTCTTTTTGACTGTGTTTGAGCTGGTGACAGCTTATAAAAACTGGGAAGAGATTCAAAAAGGAAATCTTGCGGTGGCAATGGCGACCGGCGGAAAAATTTTAGGAATCGCAAACGTATTTCAGCATTCCATTTCCCAGCACAATTCTCTGCTGCAAATGATCGGCTGGGGCGTTTACGGATTTGTCATGCTTCTGCTCAGCTACTTTATTTTTGAGTTTTTGACTCCGCGGTTTAAAATTGATAAGGAAATCGAAAATGATAACCGGGCTGTCGGTTTTATTTCATTTGTCATTTCTGTCGGGCTTTCATTTGTGGTGGCAGCCGGAATATAAGGGGACGGAGAATCGATGGAAAAGCTTGCAAAGGCACTCCTCGCCGCGGCGGGAATCTTTTTGTTAATCGGTCTTATTTATCTGTTCGTATCATGAGAAAAAGAAAGATTTACCTTTCTTTTCTTTTTTTGCCGTCCATCTGCTATAATGATAGGGTGGAACTCTAAAACCGAAAGGGGAGGTTTTATGCAGTCTCAAAAGCCGTGGCTTGCCGAGTATCCCGACGAAATTCCGCATGAGCTTCCGTTGCCGAATCAAACCCTGCAATCCATCCTGACAGACTCCGCCGAACGATTCCCTGACAAAATCGCCGTAACGTTTTATGGAAAAAAACTCACCTTTCATGACATTCTGACGGATGCGCTTAAACTCGCAGCTTTTTTACAGTCCAATGGCCTGCAAAAAGGAGACAGAGTGGCTGTTATGCTGCCCAATTGCCCGCAATCAGTCATTTCTTATTATGGCGTCTTATTTGCCGGTGGCATCGTGGTCCAGACGAATCCGCTCTATACCGAGCATGAGCTTGAGTACCAGTTGAGAGATGCTGGGGCAAGCGTGATCATCACCTTAGATTTGCTTTTTCCGAAGGCAATAAAAATGAAAACGTTATCAATAGTGGATCAGATTTTAGTAACCAGCATAAAAGACTATTTGCCTTTTCCGAAAAATATTCTTTACCCGCTGACACAAAAACAAAAAGTGCACATCGATTTTGACAAAAATGATCACATTCACACGTTTGCCTCCAGCATGAAGCAGGAAAATATGGAGCTCGTGACAATCCCGAAGATCGAGCCTGAGCATGATATCGCTGTTCTTCAGTATACTGGAGGAACAACGGGGGCTCCCAAAGGGGTCATGCTTACACACCGGAATATCTTGGCCAATGCCGAGATGTGCACGGCTTGGATGTACGATGTAGAGGAAGGCGCTGAAAAAGTGCTTGCCATCGTACCGTTTTTTCACGTTTACGGGCTCACGGCAGTGATGAATTATTCGATTAAGCACGGCTTCGAAATGATTCTTCTTCCTAAGTTCGACCCGCTCGAAACGCTCAAAATCATTGACAAGCAAAAACCGACGCTCTTTCCAGGCGCACCGACGATTTACATTGGCCTTTTGCATCACCCCGAATTGCAGCACTATGATCTGTCATCTATTAAAAGCTGTCTTAGCGGATCAGCCGCGCTCCCTGTGGAGGTAAAGCAGCAATTTGAAAAAGTGACTGGCGGAAAGCTTGTGGAAGGCTATGGTTTGTCTGAAGCATCTCCTGTGACGCACTCCAATTTTATCTGGGGGAAAAACAAGCCGGGCAGTATTGGCTGTCCTTGGCCGGGTACTGACGCAGCGATCTATTCAGAAGAGACGGGTGAGCTTGCCGCACCGTATGAGCATGGAGAAATCATTGTCAAAGGCCCGCAAGTCATGAAAGGATATTGGAACAAACCGGAGGAAACCGCCGCTGTACTGAGAGACGGCTGGCTGTTCACCGGAGATATGGGCTATATGGATGAAGAGGGTTTTTTCTATATTGCCGACAGGAAGAAGGACATCATCATCGCCGGCGGCTATAATATTTACCCGCGTGAAGTCGAAGAAGCGCTTTATGAACATGAAGCCATTCAGGAAATTGTCGTTGCCGGTGTGCCGGATTCCTACAGGGGAGAAACAGTAAAAGCATTTGTCGTGTTAAAGAAAGACGCAAAAGCCAATACAGAAGAACTGGACGCTTTTGCGAGATCCCGTCTCGCTCCCTACAAGGTGCCGAAAGCCTATGAATTTAGAAAAGAACTGCCGAAAACGGCGGTAGGGAAAATTTTAAGAAGGCGTTTACTCGAAGAAGATGCCGAAAATCATCATATTAATCACAAATGACATAAGAAAACAGAGAAGATCTATGAATAAACTTGACAAAGCCGAAAATCCTTCTTATCATGAAAATATGAATGAATAGTCATTCATTTCTATAGGAAGGAACGATGAACATTGAAGCAAAAACGGCCAAAGTATATGCAGATTATTGATGCAGCAGTAGAAGTCATTGCGGAAAACGGCTACCACCAGTCACAGGTGTCCAAAATCGCCAAACAAGCCGGAGTAGCGGACGGCACCATCTATCTTTATTTCAAAAACAAAGAAGACATTTTAATTTCTCTATTTAAAGAAAAAATGGGCCAATTTATTGAGCGAATGGAAGAGGGCATCAAAGAAAAAAGGACAGCCAAAGAAAAACTGGCGCTTGTCATTTCAAAGCATTTTACTCTTTTAGCGGATGACCATAACCTCGCGATTGTCACCCAGCTTGAGCTCCGTCAGTCCAACTTGGAGCTGCGCCAGAAAATCAATGAAATATTAAAGGGCTACTTAAATATTTTGGATGGCATTTTGACGGAAGGCATACAATCAGGTGAATTAAAAAAAGGCCTCGATGTCCGCCTCGCCCGGCAGATGATTTTTGGAACGATTGACGAAACCGTGACAACTTGGGTGATGAATGACCAAAAGTACGATCTCGCTGCTTTATCCGACAGCGTTTTAGAATTGTTGGTGTCCGGAATTCATAATTAGTAAAGGGGTTCTGTCCTATGAAT
Source organism: Bacillus sp. MSP13 (assembly GCF_000815295.1). Classification (NCBI taxonomy): domain Bacteria; kingdom Bacillati; phylum Bacillota; class Bacilli; order Caryophanales; family Bacillaceae; genus Bacillus; species Bacillus sp. MSP13. Next base: position 87,193 of record NZ_JXAQ01000007.1, on the reverse strand, counting down.
GCAATATCACTGGCGGTTGATCAATTTGTGGCAGTCTTGACGATTCACAATCCGCCGGCAAATGCGCTTTCCAGCCGGATATTAGAAGAGCTGTCCTCCTGTCTAGATCAATGTGAGACAGATGCAGGCGTACGAAGCATGATCATTCACGGTGAGGGAAGATTTTTCTCAGCCGGCGCTGATATTAAAGAATTTACATCGCTTAAAGGCAATGAGGATTCCTCACTGCTGGCTGAGCGCGGCCAGCAGCTGATGGAAAGAGTTGAAGGCTTCCCTAAACCGATTATCGCGGCGATTCACGGTGCTGCACTTGGAGGCGGACTTGAGCTGGCGATGGCGTGTCATATCAGAATCGCCGCTGAAGATGCCAAGCTGGGGCTCCCTGAGCTTAACCTCGGTATCATTCCGGGTTTTGCGGGAACGCAGCGTCTCCCGAGATATATCGGGATAGCCAAGGCATTAGAGCTCATTGGATCTGGAGAACCGATATCCGGAAAAGAAGCGCTTGATCTCGGACTTGTTTCAATTGGAGCGAAGGATGAAGCAGAAGTGCTTGAAAAAGCAAAAGCGCTTGCCGCTAAGTTTGCAGAAAAAAGCCCGCAAACGCTGGCATCACTGCTTGAGCTTCTTTACTCAAACAAGGTGTATTCCTATGATGGCAGCTTAAAGCTTGAAGCAAAGCGGTTTGGTGAAGCATTTGAGTCAGAGGACGCCAAAGAAGGCATCCAGGCATTTCTCGAAAAAAGAAAGCCTCAGTTCAAGGGCGAATAAAAGGGGATATGATCATGAATCTATTTGTACTGATGAAACGGACGTTTGACACAGAAGAAAAAATCGTCATTGAAGCAGGAAAGGTTCAGAACGACGGAGCGGAATGGATCATTAATCCATACGACGAGTACGCGATAGAAGAAGCCATCCAGCTGAAGGAAAAGCACGGCGGCACGATTACCGCCGTCACTGTCGGCGGTGAAGAAGCGGAAAAGGAATTGCGTACGGCGCTTGCCATGGGATGTGACCAAGCCGTTTTAATCAACATAGAAGATGATCTCGAGGAACCCGACCCATATTCTATATCTCAAATTTTATACCACTATATGAAGGATCAGGAGTTTGATTTGATTCTCGGCGGAAATGTTGCCATTGACGGAGGGTCAGGACAAGTCGCCCCTCGGCTTGCCGAGCTGCTGGATATTCCGTGCATCACGACGATCACCAAACTCGAAATCAACGGCACTGATGCAGAAGCAGAAAGAGACGTTGAAGGGGATGTTGAGAAGATCAAAACGACGCTCCCATTGCTTGTCACAGCTCAGCAGGGTTTAAACGAACCGCGTTATCCATCGCTTCCGGGAATTATGAAGGCCAAGAAAAAACCGCTTGAAGAGCTGGAGCTAGATGATCTTAATCTTGACGAAGAGGATGCCGAACCAAAAGTGAAAACCATAGAGCGTTTTCTTCCGCCGAAAAAAGAAGCCGGGAAGCTTCTCCAAGGTGAGCCTGCCGAACAGGCAAAAGAGCTCGTCTCATTGCTCCGCAGCGAAGCTAAAGTCATGTAAAGCTTGGACATTCAAAGAAACAGGGGGATGTTAGAATGGGAAAAAAAGTGATCGTACTTGGAGAAATTCGCGATGGGGAATTGCGGAATGTCACCTTTGAAGCATTAGCTGCAGGAAGAACCATCTCAGGTGATGGAGAAGTCATCGGTGTTTTGATCGGAGAAAATGCTCAAAGCCTTGCACAGGAGCTTATCCATTACGGAGCCGATAAAGTTCTCACAGCCGAGGGTCCGAAGCTGAAAGCATACACGGCAGACGGATACAGCCAGGTCATGAGGGCCATTATTGGCCAAGAAAAACCCGATTCAGTCATATGCGGGCACACAGCAATGGGCAAAGACCTATCACCGAAGCTCGCGGCTCGGCTGCAAACAGGCTTAATTTCTGATGCTACTGATGTAAGCGTTGCCGGAGAGAACGTCGTATTCACGCGGCCGATTTACTCGGGGAAAGCATTTGAACGCGTCATATCAACCGATCCGCTGATTTTTGCAACGATTCGCCCTAATAACATTCAAGCTTCAGAAAAAGACGCCGGCAGGTCAGGGAGTATCGAAAGCGTTGATGTTTCTATTACTGACCTCCGCACCGTTATCCAAGAGGTTGTGAAAAAAACAGCGGAAGGCGTTGATCTATCTGAAGCCAAAATGATTATTGCGGGCGGCCGCGGAGTCAAAAGCAAGGAAGGATTTCAGCCGCTGGAGGAGCTTGCCGAAGTGCTCGGAGCCGCAGTTGGGGCTTCTCGCGGGGCGTGCGATGCTGATTATTGCGATTACGCTCTCCAGATCGGGCAGACCGGGAAAGTCGTCACCCCGGATTTATACATCGCCTGCGGCATTTCCGGCGCCATCCAGCATTTAGCCGGGATGTCAAACAGCAAGATCATTGTCGCCATTAATAAGGATCCCGAAGCCGATATTTTTAAAATAGCGGATTATGGCATCGTAGGCGATTTATTTGAAGTGGTTCCGTTATTAACTGAGGAATTCAAACAATTAAATATACACTCGTAAAGGAAACCCCGAACTGCTGAAGTTCGGGGTTTTTGTATGTTTAAATATATACGTACAAATAGATAAGTAACAAAAAATATTATTGACATGTACGAACATATATAATATCGTTACTTTAAAAGCGCTTACATTCATGCGGACTCCTCAGGCGATAGACAGATCACATATTTGACTGTGGTGCTTTTCATATTCGTATGAAAGGAATGATCAGGCATGTCTAAACATCAAGCAGTGATCCAGACAGATATTGTAAAAGGAACGATTAACAAAAATATATACGGTCATTTTGCGGAGCATTTAGGAAGAGGGATTTATGAGGGGATTTGGGTCGGAACAGACTCCAGCATTCCCAATATAAACGGAATACGAAAGGATGTGCTGGAAGCGCTTAAGCAGCTTCATATTCCTGTCCTCAGATGGCCTGGCGGGTGTTTTGCAGACGAATATCATTGGGCAAACGGTGTCGGAGACCGAAAGACGATGCTTAACACGCACTGGGGCGGAACAGTTGAATCAAATGAATTCGGAACGCATGAATTTATGATGCTTTGCGAGCTGCTTGAATGCGAGCCTTATATCTGCGGCAATGTCGGAAGCGGAACGGTTCAGGAAATGGCGGAATGGATCGAATATATGACGTTTAAAGAAGGCACTCCAATGTCAGACTGGAGAAAACAAAATGGAAGAGAGGAGCCTTGGAAGCTGAAATATTTCGGGGTGGGCAATGAAAACTGGGGCTGCGGCGGAAACATGCACCCTGAATACTATGCTGATCTGTACCGGCGTTTTCAAACCTATGTGCGAAATTACAGCGACAATGAAATCTATAAAATTGCTGGCGGCGCAAATGTAGATGACTTTAACTGGACGGACGTGCTTATGAAAAAAGCCGCCGGCCTGATGGACGGATTAAGCCTTCATTATTACACGATTCCGGGTGATTTCTGGAAAGGCAAAGGGTCAGCGACAGAATTCACAGAGGATGAATGGTTCATTACAATGAAAAAGGCTAAATATATCGACGAATTGATTCAAAAACACGGCACAATTATGGACCGGTATGATCCGGAGCAGCGGGTCGGCCTGATTATTGACGAATGGGGCACATGGTTTGATCCTGAGCCGGGCACGAACCCTGGTTTCCTTTATCAGCAAAATACCATTCGCGATGCACTGGTGGCGGCTTCTCACTTCCACATTTTCCACCAGCATTGCCGCCGGGTGCAAATGACCAACATCGCCCAAACGGTAAACGTTCTTCAAGCCATGATTTTGACTGAGGGAGAGCGGATGCTTTTGACACCGACGTACCATGTATTTGATATGTTTAAGGTACACCAGGATGCTTCTCTTTTAGACACTGAAACAACGTCTGCTGACTATGAATGGAAGGGAGAAACGCTGCCGCAAATCAGTGTTTCAGCCTCGAAACATGCAAAAGGCGATATCAATATTACGATTTGCAACATCGACCATCAAAACAAAGCGGAGGCCGAGATTGAGCTGAGAGGTGGTGACAAGACTGCCGACCATTCCGGAGTCATTCTCACGGCAGAAAAAATGAATGCCCATAACACGTTTGACGATCCTCATCACGTCAAACCGGAATCTTTCAGCCAATACACGCTCAACAAAAACAAACTGAAAGTAAAACTCCCGCCTATGTCAGTTGTCTTACTCACGCTGCGGGCTGATTCTTAACCAAGCGAGAGCGCCGGAGCTTCATGACGGCGCTCTTTTTCATGTTTGAAAATTGCTCCGGGAGGGCATGGTAAAGTACATGACAGTAAAGAGGAGTGTTATTCTATGCTTCGTACCATTCTCATGATTATCGGGGCAATTGTAGTGATCGGAGCCATTATCAGATTTGTGTTTTAATGAAAAAAGACATATCCCATTCCACCAAGACAAAAATGAGTAAACCGATTGCGATCAGGAGAAAATAGTTTCTAAGCATTAAAATAGCGTGAACGAATGGGAGATGCTATACTAAATATCATCATTCACAATTGGAGGAATTCAATAATGGCTATCGTAAAAGCAACTGATCAATCTTTCTCAGCTGAAACAAGCGAAGGCGTCGTACTGGCTGATTTCTGGGCTCCTTGGTGCGGACCTTGTAAAATGATTGCACCTGTTCTTGAAGAACTGGATCAAGAAATGGGAGACAAACTCAAAATCGTAAAAATCGATGTGGATGAAAACCAAGAAACAGCCGGAAAATACGGCGTTATGAGCATCCCGACACTTCTTGTGTTAAAAGACGGAGAAGTTGTTGAAACTTCTGTCGGCTTCAAACCGAAAGAAGCGCTTCAAGAGCTTGTAAACAAACATCTTTAATTTACGGCTGCTTACATGCCAGAGCGATTCCGATTGAGGGATCGCTTTTTTTATTCGCCAATTGTGAATCGTAGAGAAAAACAAACGTTCGTGTTAAACTGGAAATAAAGGACTAAATATAAGGAAGGGTAACAGATGAACAAACAACTGAAAGAAAAACTCGCCCTCCTTCCTGATCAGCCCGGGTGTTATCTCATGAAGGACCGGCAGCAGACTGTGATCTACGTAGGAAAAGCTAAAGTGCTGAAAAACAGAGTGCGCTCCTACTTCACCGGTTCTCACGATGCGAAAACCCAAAGGCTTGTGACGGAAATCGAGGATTTTGAATATATCGTGACGTCCTCCAACCTTGAAGCGCTTATTTTAGAAATGAACTTGATCAAAAAGCATGATCCGAAATACAACGTCATGCTGAAAGACGACAAAACCTATCCTTTCATAAAACTTACCCATGAACGCCATCCAAGGCTGATTGTCACCCGCAATGTCAAAAAAGACAAGGGGCGCTATTTCGGGCCGTACCCGAATGTACAGGCTGCAAGGGAAACAAAAAAACTGCTAGACCGGCTGTATCCTCTCAGAAAATGCTCCAAGCTGCCCGACAGAGTATGCCTTTACTATCATTTGGGCCAATGTCTTGCTCCGTGCGTAAAGGACATTTCCGAAGAGACAAACAGAGAGCTGGTTGAGAGCATTACCCGTTTCTTAAAGGGCGGCTATAATGATGTCAAAAAAGAGCTTGAAGAGAAGATGCAGGAAGCTGCGGAGAATCTTGAGTTTGAACGGGCAAAAGAGCTTCGCGACCAAATCGCCCATATTGAATCAACGATGGAAAAACAAAAAATGACGATGAACGATTTAGTCGACCGTGACGTATTCGCGTACGCTTATGATAAGGGCTGGATGTGTGTACAGGTCTTTTTCATCCGCCAAGGAAAGCTTATTGAACGGGATGTCAGCATGTTTCCGCTCTATCAGGAAGCTGATGATGAGTTCCTTACGTTCATCGGGCAGTTTTATTCAAAAAACAACCATTTCCTTCCAAAGGAAATTTTAGTTCCGGACAGCGTAGATCAATCGATGATTGAGCAGCTGCTGGAAACAAACGTCCACCAGCCGAAAAAAGGCCCGAAAAAAGAACTGCTTATGCTGGCTCATAAAAACGCGAAAATCGCGCTGAAAGAAAAATTCTCTTTAATTGAACGGGACGAGGAGCGTTCAATCGGGGCTGTGCAGAAACTCGGTGAAGCCTTGAATATTTATACTCCGCACAGAATTGAAGCGTTTGATAATTCAAACATACAGGGGACAAACCCGGTTTCCGCGATGATCGTATTTATCGACGGCAAACCGAACAAAAGGGAATATCGCAAATATAAAATTAAAACCGTTACAGGGCCGGATGATTACGGTTCAATGAGAGAGGTCGTCAGAAGACGTTATTCGAGAGTGCTTCGTGAAAACCTGCCGCTGCCCGATCTGATCATCATTGACGGAGGAAAAGGGCAAATCAACGCTGCAAGGGATGTCATTGAAAATGAGCTAGGTTTGGATATTCCCATCGCCGGCTTAGCAAAAGACGAAAAACACAGAACCTCAAATTTACTCATCGGGGAACCGCTGGAGGCGGTATATCTGGAACGAAACAGCCAGGAATTTTACCTCCTGCAGCGCATCCAGGACGAGGTGCACCGATTCGCGATCAGCTTTCACCGGCAAATCCGCGGAAAAAGCGCGTTTCAATCCGTCTTGGACGACATCCCGGGCATCGGAGAGAAAAGAAAGAAAATGCTGTTAAAGCATTTCGGTTCGGTTAAAAAAATGAAGGAAGCAAGCCTTGAGGACCTCAAAAAAGCGGGTGTTCCGGCAGCGGCGGCTCAGCTCCTTTACGACAAATTGCAAAAATAGTGTTGTCCTTTTAAAAAAAACCTGATAAAATGTGAACTAATTTCATAGTTAGATCGTGTTATATGGTGAAGATAGAGGTGCGAACTTCAAAAGTAAGCCTTTGGAGAAAGATGGATTCTGGGAAAAAGGCTGAAAGGGGAGCGTCGCCGAAGCAAATAAAACCCCATCGGTATTATTTGCTGGCCGTGCATTGAATAAATGTAAGGCTGTCAAGAAATCATTTTCTTGGAGGGCTATCTCGTTGTTCATAATCATTTATGATGATTAATTGATAAGCAATGAGAGCAAATTCCTCTCATTGCTTTTTTTATTGTGGACAAAGCGCTCTTTCTCCTCACCCGCACGAACCAAAATGTAAAGGGTGGTCATTCATGGGTCTTATCGTACAAAAATTCGGAGGTACTTCCGTCGGCTCAGTCGAAAAAATTCAAAATGCGGCAAACCGCGCAATTGCAGAAAAACAGAAAGGCCATCAAGTCGTCGTAGTCGTTTCAGCTATGGGGAAATCCACTGACGTATTGGTCAGCCTTGCAAAAGACATCACTGGCCAGCCGAGCAAACGCGAAATGGACATGCTGCTGGCGACAGGCGAACAGGTCACGATTTCCCTGCTTTCAATGGCACTGCATGAAAAAGGCTATGACGCGGTGTCCTATACTGGCTGGCAGGCGGGAATCCGCACGGAATCCGTACACGGAAACGCCAGAATTACAGATATCGACACTTCTGTTTTAACAGAACAGCTTGAGCAAGGAAAGATTGTGATTGTCGCGGGATTCCAAGGCATGGCGGACGATTGTGAAATCACAACATTGGGCCGTGGCGGTTCAGACACAACAGCAGTCGCTTTGGCTGCCGCATTAAAAGCGGATAAATGTGACATATACACAGATGTGCCCGGCGTATTTACAACCGATCCGCGCTATGTGAAATCAGCGAGAAAGCTTGCCGGAATCTCATACGATGAAATGCTTGAACTTGCCAATTTAGGCGCCGGCGTTCTTCATCCGAGAGCCGTTGAATTTGCGAAAAATTACGAAGTGCCGTTAGAAGTACGTTCAAGTACAGAAACAGAAGCGGGAACATTAATTGAGGAGGAATCATCCATGGAGCAAAATTTAATTGTCAGAGGCATTGCGTTCGAAGACCAAATCACAAGGGTAACCATTTACGGGCTGACTGGCGGCCTGACAACCTTGTCTACAATATTTACAACACTTGCCAAAAGAAACATTAACGTTGATATCATTATCCAAACGCAAGCCGGAGACAATCAAACCGGAATTTCCTTCTCTGTCAAAACAGAAGACGCAAACCAAGCCGTTGCAGTGCTTGAAGAGTATAAGGGCGCGCTTGAATTCGCGAAAATCGAGACAGAAAGCAAATTGGCCAAAGTATCCATCGTCGGATCCGGCATGGTCTCAAACCCTGGTGTAGCGGCAGAAATGTTTGCTGTACTGGCGGAAAAAAACATATTCATCAAAATGGTCAGCACATCTGAAATCAAAGTGTCAACAGTTGTAAGCGAAAATGACATGGTGAAAGCGGTCGAAGCGCTGCACGATGCATTTGAGCTTTCAAAACACCCTTCAGCTGTGTAACGACAATCAAAAAGGCGGGACTATTGAAGTCACCGCCTTTTTGATTACACTGGATCTTTCAAATCCCATTTCACAGTCAGAACCACTTTATCGGCTCTCTTTTTCACTTGTTCATATGATTCGGCAATCTGCTCATTCAACAATTGAATTTGTTCAGCAATAAAACCAGCTTCCAACTGAAAACATGGTTCTTTCTGATGTTTAAGCCGGTTGGAAATGATCGGCCCTTCAAGTTCAAATTCAAGCTCCTGTTTTTTTGCGCTTACGTTCGTGAGGGTTCCCCAGCCCGCTTCTTCAAAGAAAGCCGGAAATTGCTCCCATGATTCAAGAGGAAACTTACGGGCGAGATGTTTCCCTGCCCAATACATCATGGAAGAGTAATCTTGGCCAAGCATATCTGGGAGAACGATCTCTCGTATTAGTTCGTAGGCGTAGGCGTTCATTTCGATTTCTTTTAAATGATCAATAGATGCTTCAAATTTAGACTTCATATCTGTCTCCCCTCTCCTTCGTATATTATAGCCCAAAGAGGGGGAGGTATTACAGAATGATCCTGTAATTCTTATGAAATTTTAAGGGAGAAATATATACTGATAAAATAAAATTTTTGAATCAACTAATTAATTCGGAAAATTGTAATTTATGTACGCGTTTTCTTGACGCCCTTTTGAGGGAGGAGTAAAATGAAATTGTCAATAAATCTTAATAAAGTGCTTACAATTGAAAGAAGTGGGGGAAGAGATTTAGCATATTTCGCACTTATCAAACAGGGGGTAAAGTAATGTCTGGGAACAGAGAGTTTTATTTTCGAAGATTGCATTCCTTGCTTGGCGTCATACCGGTCGGCATCTTTCTCATTCAGCATTTAGTCGTCAACCAGTTTGCTGCAAGGGGCGCTGAAGCATTCAATAATGCTGCGCATTTTATGGATAGTCTGCCTTTCAGGTATGCTTTGGAAATTTTTATTATCTTCTTACCATTAATTTATCATGCAATTTATGGTGTGTACATAGCGTTTACTGCGAAAAATAATGCAGGTCAATACAGCTATATGAGAAATTGGCTCTTTGTCCTGCAGCGTGTAACCGGTATCATCACCCTCATTTTCGTCAGCTGGCATGTGTGGGAAACCCGTATAGCAGCGCAACTGGGCGCTGAGGTCAACTTTGACATGATGGCGAATATCTTGAGCTCTCCGGCTATGCTTGGCTTCTACATTGTCGGTGTCTTATCAACGATTTTCCACTTCTCGAACGGTTTATGGTCGTTCGCTGTTACATGGGGCATCACGGTAACGCCTCGTTCTCAAAGAATTTCGACTTACGTTACGCTGATTATTTTTGTTGCACTGTCTTACGTAGGCTTAAAAGCGATTTTTGCATTTGTATAAGAGTACTAGATTACTAGAGGGAGAGGGGCTATCATGAGTCAATCAAGCATTATCGTAGTCGGCGGGGGTCTTGCCGGCCTCATGGCGACAATTAAAGCAGCGGAATCAGGAATGGCGGTTAAGCTTTTTTCCATCGTTCCTGTCAAACGTTCTCATTCGGTTTGCGCGCAAGGCGGCATAAATGGAGCAGTCAATACAAAAGGGGAAGGCGACTCTCCATGGGAGCATTTTGATGACACTGTGTACGGGGGAGACTTTCTTGCGAACCAGCCGCCGGTCAAAGCGATGTGTGACGCGGCGCCTTCTATCATCCACTTATTAGACCGGATGGGCGTCATGTTTAACCGGACACCTGAAGGCCTGCTTGACTTCCGCCGATTCGGAGGCACACAGCACCACAGAACCGCTTATGCGGGTGCGACAACGGGGCAGCAGCTGCTTTACGCACTGGACGAGCAAGTGCGCAGGTACGAAGTTGCGGGTCTGGTTACAAAATACGAAGGCTGGGAATTCCTTGGCGCAGTATTAGATGACGACAAAACCTGCCGCGGAATTGTAGCGCAAAACCTGACAAACATGCAAATTGAATCCTTCCGTTCAGACGCTGTTATTATGGCGACGGGCGGACCGGGAATCATTTTTGGCAAATCGACGAACTCCATGATTAATACAGGATCTGCAGCTTCGATCGTTTATCAGCAGGGAGCGTATTATGCAAACGGAGAATTCATTCAAATCCACCCGACAGCCATACCGGGCGATGACAAACTAAGACTGATGAGTGAATCGGCGCGCGGTGAAGGCGGACGCGTGTGGACATATAAAGACGGAAAGCCATGGTACTTCCTGGAAGAGAAATACCCGGCATACGGGAATCTGGTGCCGCGTGATATTGCGACACGCGAAATATTTGATGTGTGTGTCAACCAGAAACTCGGCATTAACGGCGAAAACATGGTGTATCTCGATCTTTCTCATAAAGATCCGAAAGAGCTTGACATTAAGCTAGGCGGCATCATTGAGATTTATGAGAAATTCATGGGAGACGACCCGCGTAAGCTTCCAATGAAAATCTTCCCGGCGGTTCATTACTCAATGGGTGGATTATGGGTGGATTACAATCAAATGACAAACATCCCGGGACTGTTTGCGGCCGGAGAATGTGATTACTCTATGCACGGCGGCAACCGCTTGGGAGCGAACTCCCTGCTCTCCGCGATTTACGGAGGAATGGTGGCCGGACCGAATGCGGTGAAATATGTAAACGGCTTAGAATCTTCAGCAGAAGACATGTCTTCCTCTTTATTCGACGCTCACGTCAAAAAAGAAGAAGAAAAATGGGCTGAGATTATGAGTATGGACGGGACAGAAAATGCCTATGTTCTTCACAAAGAGCTTGGTGAGTGGATGACGGCGAACGTCACGGTTGTCCGCCATAACGACAAGCTATTGAAAACGGATGACAAAATTCAGGAATTGATGGAGCGGTTTAAAAAGATTAACATCAATGATACGACAAAATGGAGCAACCAAGGGGCGATGTTCACACGCCAGCTCTCGAACATGCTTCAGCTTGCGAGAGTGGTTACCCTTGGCGCTTACAACCGCAATGAAAGCAGGGGCGCCCATTATAAACCGGATTATCCTGAACGTAATGATGATGAATGGCTCAAAACAACAATAGCTAAACATGTAAGCCCGTATGAAGCGCCGGAATTTGAATATCGGGATGTCGATGTCTCACTGATAACGCCTCGGAAACGGGATTACTCGAAGAAGAAGGTGGCGAAATAATCATGAGTGAACAAAAAACGATACGATTTATTATCACACGGCAAGATACAACCGACAGCACGCCTTACGATGAAGAATTTGAGGTGCCATACCGCCCAAACCTTAATGTCATTTCCGCACTGATGGAAATTCGCCGGAATCCGGTTAATGTGAAAGGTGAAAAGACAACCCCTGTCACATGGGATATGAACTGTCTTGAAGAAGTATGCGGCGCATGTTCAATGGTCATAAACGGAAAACCCCGCCAATCTTGTACGGCGCTTATCGACCAGCTTGAACAGCCGATCCGCTTAAAACCGATGAAAACTTTCCCGGTCGTGCGTGATTTGCAGGTTGACCGGAGCAGAATGTTTGATTCATTGAAAAAAGTAAAAGCCTGGATACCGATTGACGGTACGTATGATTTGGGACCGGGGCCGAGAATGCCGGAAAAACGCCGTCAATGGGCATATGAATTATCAAAATGCATGACGTGCGGCGTCTGCCTCGAAGCCTGCCCGAATGTGAACAGCAAATCGAAGTTCATGGGGCCGGCACCGATGTCTCAAGTCCGCCTGTTTAACGCCCATCCGACAGGCGCCATGAATAAATCTGACCGATTAGAAGCACTGATGGATGACGGCGGCCTTGCAGATTGCGGAAACTCGCAAAACTGCGTTCAGTCCTGTCCGAAAGGCATCCCGCTCACCACTTCGATTGCAGCCTTAAACAGAGATACAAACTTACAAGCGTTCCGCAATTTCTTCGGAAGCGACAAAGTATAAGAAGAAAAAACCTCTTCCGCATGGGAGAGGTTTTTTAACCATAAGGAGATGAGTAAAGATGAAGATTCCGGCTTATATTGATATGCCGTTTCAAGAATGGAAAACGTCCTTTTCTTTTTTTATCAAGTATCGGTGCGATTTTCCGAGACGGACATGTTTGGACACATGAATAATGTGACACCTTTTATATACTTTGAGGAGGCGCGGATTTCTTATTTTAAAAAGCTGAATATGATGAATGAAAACAAACAGACCATTACGGTCGTGGCAAGCCAGCAATGCGATTATCTGCGCCAAGTCATGCCTTATGAAGAGCTCCGCATCTACGTGAAAACAAGCGGAGTCGGCAGCTCATCCCTTACCTTGCATTATCTCGGAGAGAACGTCAAAGGCGAACCGTGCTTTACCGGAGCCGTTGTGATGGTCCAAGTCTCAAAGGAAAGCGGCAGGGCTGTCAGCTGGACAGATGAGGAGAAAGAAACGCTGCTCCCTGCACCATAAACTAATTCTCTTGTAAACGTCACCTCCCGTGCCCTTCTTACATAAGATATCTTGACTATATCAAAACCCATTCGTTTCTGATTCGCTCTCACCTTAGCAAGGAGGGTTACAATACTTGAAGGAGAAAGAATTTCAATCGAAGCCGCTGCTAACGAAAAGAGAAAGAGAAGTATTCGAATTGCTCGTTCAAGATAAGACAACAAAGGAGATTGCAAGCGAGCTATTTATCAGTGAGAAAACCGTTCGAAACCATATTTCAAATGCCATGCAGAAATTGGGTGTGAAAGGGCGTTCGCAAGCCGTTGTTGAGCTTCTTAGAATGGGTGAACTAGAGCTTTAATCCTTGCCGGTATTCCTTCTTTCAGGAAGGAGCCGGTTATTCCTGTTTGATCGGCACGTTCTCAAACCATGTTTGGCTTGCTATGCAAAAAGTTGGATGGCAACGGATAGAGCAATACATGTTTCTGTTTGGTGTTGTTTGCCTAAAGTCCTCCATTTCTCTCGCGGAGTCTTGCATTTTCTTCAAAAAAGAAGGAAAATAGACACGGAACGCTTTTGTGCGTAAGAGATCCTTGAGTGAGGGATGGACAAATGACATCAAAACATTTGGAGCATGTTGCGGATATAGAAAAATCACTCCGCCACATTGCCGCGATCATTAAGCAAAAAGGACGAGAAATCCTTAACCAATATGCGATTACGCCGCCGCAATTTGTCGGCCTGCAATGGCTTTATGAATTGGGAGATATGACAATCGGCGAACTGTCGGGTAAAATGTATCTGGCATGCAGCACGACAACGGACTTAATCGACCGCATGCAGAAAAATGACCTTGTCGAGCGGGTCAAGGACCCGGCGGACAGACGTGTCGTCCGGATACATCTGCTGCCAGAAGGAGAGCGGATTATCCAAGAGGTCATTACAAAAAGGCAGGAATACCTGCGTGATAGGTTCGAAACGTTTACAGATGAAGAAGTAGCCATCTTCGAAAAATCATTGATGAAACTGCAGCATGAAATGAAGAGAAAATGAGGCGATTTTGTTGGAGCAACCAATAGGAGTCATTGATTCCGGGGTTGGCGGTTTAACCGTTGCAAAGGAAATCATGAGACAGCTACCAAAAGAAAATATTATCTACGTCGGGGATACGAAACGGTGTCCGTACGGGCCGCGTCCTGAAGAAGAAGTGCTTCAATATACGTGGGAGCTGACGAATTATCTACTTGAAAACCACCATATTAAAATGCTCGTGATCGCCTGTAACACAGCAACAGCGATCGCATTGGAAGACATCCGGCGCAGCGTCGGCATCCCTGTGGTCGGAGTCATTCAGCCGGGTGCGAGAGCAGCGATAAAAATGACGGAAAATCAGCATATCGGTGTCATTGGCACGGAAAATACGATGAAGAGCAACGCGTACGAAGAGGCGCTTTTGGCATTAAATCCTGATCTGAAGGTTGAGAACCTTGCCTGTCCGCTCCTTGTGCCTTTTGTGGAAAGCGGGAAGTTTCTTGACAAAACAGCAGACGAGATTGTCAAAACATCGCTGTATCCGTTAAAAGACACATCGATTGATTCGCTGATTTTAGGCTGCACCCACTATCCTATTTTAAAAGATTCCATTCAGAGATATATGGGAGAGCACGTAAATATGATTTCGTCCGGCGATGAAACAGCCCGGGAAGTCAGCACAATTCTTTCATATAAAGGGCTGCTGAACCAGTCTTCGGTTGTCCCGAATCATCAGTTCCTGACAACCGGAGCGCATGATCAGTTTGCGAAAATCGCAGACGACTGGTTTGGCCATGGGGTGGGCCATGTGGAATGCATCTCACTGCAAGAACCGATTAGAAAATAGCTTTGACCCGCAACGTCTTGTTGCGGTTTTTTTTCTGTTTTGCCGGAATTCTTCGGTCTATTTCCAAATAAGGCTCGTATACATAATAGTACAAACAGCCTTAGGAGGGAAAAGTATGCTGAAAAAAGGACCTGCAGTCATTGGTGCCACTTGTCTCACCTCTGCCCTGCTTTTATCCGGATGCGGTTTGTTTCAATCTGATAAGGCAGCCGAGGAAATTGATCCGCCTCAAGACGTTACATACGTGAACGATGAAGCGGTGGCCGATTCAAATACAACAGCAGCCGAAAAAACAGAAAGTGAAAAAAACGATACCGCCAAAGCGGATCAAGCCTCATCTACAGTCATGAGGGAGCTTTATCTCATTGATAAAAACGGGTACGTTGTTGCGCAAACGCTGCCTCTTCCGAAAAGTGAAGGCACGGCCAAGCAGGCGCTTGAATACCTCGTTCAGGGCGGGCCGGTGTCAGAAATGCTTCCGAATGGCTTCAGAGCCGTATTGCCGGCTGACACAACTGTTAACGTTGACATCAAAAAAGACGGTACAGCAATAGCGGATTTCTCTAATGAATTTAAAAATTATAAGAAAGAAGACGAGCAGAAAATTGTTCAATCCGTGACGTGGACGCTAACGCAATTCAGCTCGATAGATAAAGTAAAGCTGAGAATAAACGGCCATGAACTGAAGGAGATGCCTGTAGGAGGCACGCCAATCTCAGATGATTTAAGCCGTAAAGACGGAATTAATATGGAAACATCAGGCGTAAATGATCTCACCGCAACACATCCGCTCACCGTTTATTATTTGGCGGAAAACGAAGACAGTGAGTATTACGTGCCGGTGACAAAACGGATCGACAATTCGAAAAAAGACGACATCACAGCAGCAATCAATGAATTGGCTAAAGGCCCTAGCAAGGTGAGCGGGCTGTTAACAGATTTCAGTGATGACGTAAAGTTGGTCAGCAAACCGAAAATCAAAGACGGACGCGTGACGTTAGATTTCAATCAATCCATATTCGGCAGCGCGGATGAAAAGACAAAAATGATTTCTTCAGAAGTGCTGAACAGCATTGTGCTGACGTTAACAGAACAGCCGGATGTAAAGAGCGTTTCCGTCAAAGTAAACGGGAAATCAGAGCTTGTCAATGAAAAAGGCGAAAAGCTCACAGAACCGGTCTCCAGACCTTCTCAAGTGAATACGGGTAGTTTTTAAATTGAAATTTTTGATATACTAGAAAGAAAGAGGTTAGCGTTCCGGCTGCCTCTTTCTTTATTCAATTCCGGGACAAAAATGGTTTATGTACATACAATCGGAGGTAAAACATGAGACATGACGGAAGACAACATGATGAGCTGCGCCCAATCACATTTGATGTGGATTTTATCAGCCATCCGGAAGGTTCTGTTCTAATAACAGCGGGAAATACAAAAGTAATCTGCAATGCGTCTGTGGAAGATCGCGTGCCGCCGTTTTTGCGGGGCGGAGGAAAAGGATGGATTACAGCTGAATACAGCATGCTGCCGCGGGCAACAAACCAAAGAACGATCAGAGAATCTTCGAAGGGGAAAGTTTCCGGCAGAACAATGGAAATCCAGCGCCTGATCGGCCGCGCGCTTCGGGCAGTCGTAGATTTAGAAAAGCTCGGTGAACGGACGATTTGGATTGACTGTGATGTCATTCAGGCTGATGGCGGAACAAGAACCGCTTCTATTACAGGCGCATTTCTTGCTATGGCAATTGCGATTGGCAAGCTGCTCAAAGCGGGAACAATCAAGGCGAACCCGATCACTGATTTTCTTGCAGCGATCTCTGTCGGAATTGATAAGGAACAGGGGATTTTGTTAGATTTAAATTATGAAGAAGATTCATCCGCTAAAGTGGACATGAATGTCATTATGACAGGCAGCGGCCGTTTTGTTGAGCTGCAGGGAACCGGAGAAGAGGCGACGTTTTCACGGGATGATCTAAACGGTCTTCTCGGTCTTGCAGAAAAAGGCATTCAGGAACTGATTGATAAACAAAAAGAAGTGTTAGGTGATTCTCTGCCAGATTTGAAATAATGATAGAAAGGCTTGATCATCATGAAAGAGGCAATCATTGCGACACATAATCCGGGAAAAGTGAAAGAATTCAAAGAAATCCTTGAACCAAAAGGCTATGATGTCAAATCGTTAGCTGACATCGGATACACAGAGGAGATCGAGGAAACAGGCCATACGTTTGAAGAGAATGCCGTTTTGAAAGCGGAAGCTGTTGCAAAAGCAGTGAATAAAATGGTGATTGCGGATGACTCCGGCCTGTCAATCGATAATCTTGGCGGCAGCCCCGGCGTTTACTCCGCGCGCTATGCAGGGGAACAGAAAGACGACCAGGCAAATATCGTTAAAGTGCTCGGCGAACTGAAAGGAATTGAAAAAGAACAGCGTACGGCCCGTTTTCGCTGCGCGCTGGCTGTGAGTATCCCCGGTGAAGAAACAAAAACAGTCGAAGGCCATGTGGAAGGGTATATTGCTGAAGAGCCGAGAGGAGAATACGGCTTTGGCTATGACCCAATCTTTATCGTGAAAGATAAAGATAAGACAATGGCTGAACTGACAAGTGATGAAAAAAATAAAATCAGCCATAGGGCTGACGCGCTTAAAAAGCTGTCGAAGCTTTTAGAGGCATAAGGAGGAAGCTTGTACATGAACGTGCTGATTATCAGTGACAGCCATGGGCTTGAAGAAGAACTCCAAACCATCGCGAAACGGCATGAAGCGGAAGTAGATCTCATGATTCATTGCGGAGACTCTGAACTCGAAACCGGGCATCCGGCATTGGATCCTTATAAGGTTGTAAAAGGCAATTGCGATTTTGCGGGCGATTTTAAGGACGAGCTTCTTTTGAATGCCGGTTCAAAAAAAATACTGGTCACACACGGCCATCTTCACGGTATAAAACAGACCTTGTTAAACGTATACTATCGGGCAGAGGAGCTCGGAGCGGATATGATCTGTTTCGGGCATTCGCACATCGCGGGAAGCGAAGTGCTGCGCGGAAAGCTGATGATTAATCCCGGCAGCATCCGCCTTCCAAGGGTGCGCAGGACAGAAAGCTATGCTATACTGACTTTAGAAAATGATGCCGCAACAGTGCGTTTTTACGACCAAGCAGGCCATGAAATTGAGGATCTGCACAACCGTGTCACACTATGAAAATGTCATGAGGAAGAAAATTTTCTTCCTCATGAAAAAAATTCAAAAAAACCGTTGACTTATTGTTGCATCCCATATATAATAAATCTTGTCGCTGATAGTTAAAGCGAAAAACGAAATAACAAAACATGTCCCAGTAGCTCAGCTGGATAGAGCAACGGCCTTCTAAGCCGTCGGTCGGGAGTTCGAATCTCTCCTGGGACGTACCAAAAAGAAAAACCTCAAATCCTTAAAGGATTTGAGGTTTTTTGTTGTAGGTTAATGATTATTTGTTATTCAACGTATCATCATCCAAGCCATCAACTTTTCCGTCTTTGTTCATGCGAGGCTCTTCTTTTTTCACCGTTTCAGAAATATGCTCATTCTCTTTGACAGTTCGTTTTCCGACAACCACTTCATCAGTGACAACCGGTTTCTTAGTCACTTCCAGCTTTTCCTCAACGATTGGCACTCTGATCTCTTCCGAATCATTGACGGGAGAAGAGTCCGCTGTATTTTCATCCACTGGGCGGCGTTCAACATAAATTTCATCGTGTCTCACCGGGATGTCCATATCTCTTTGTTCTGTTTTCACTTCTTTTCCGATCTCTACTTCTCCAGTTTGAACATCTTCCTTATTGACTTTCAGCTGCTCTTCCCGCAGCGGCATTGTTTTTTCTTCTTTCGTTGTATAATCCGCCATTTCATTTGTGCTTGAAAGGCCGCCTGAAAGAGTATTGCCGTTATCAATAGGCGGATTGACTTCTGCGTCTGTATCAACAGCCACAAGGAGTTTCCCGTCATCCAGATCCTCTTGATACTTGTCTATTTCGCCAGTCATAATATCCAAATCTGATAATGTCTTGCTGTGTGCGGCAGTATCATCCATTGTAAAATAATCTTTCAGTTTATCAAAAAATGAATCGGATTCATCCTTATGTGAATCGATGGCCTGATTGACTTCTGTTCCAGTACGTGACTCAAGATCATCTGTATCTCGGCGGCTTGTCACAACTGAAATATCGTCAGAATCAAAACCTTTTGTTAATAAGCCTTCAATCGCTGCAATGGTTTCCTGCGGAGTTTCGTATACGCCAACTATGCTTTTCATATCAATCTCCTCCTTTATCAATGTTAGATTTTATCGTTCATGTCGTTTTTAATTCCCGTTGAACTTTGAAATAAACAAAATGAAAAGCATCCGAGTTTTTCAGAACAAACCTTTTATTATATGAATTTCCTGAAAAATGAATATTTCGGAAAGAATATGAAAAAAAACATAGTCTTGCCGATATTTGTTATGTGAAACAATTAAATAAAGGGAGTGTTTTCTTTTGAAAAAATGGTTCATAGTTTTTTTCTTATTCGTTATGACGCTGTTTCAATCGCTTCAAACAGTTAGCGCGGAAACAGTTGAATGGAAAGAAAGAGCAGATTTGCCTGAGCCGCGTGTCGGCGCAAGCAGTGGTGTGGTAGATGGAAAGATATATGTGATAGGTGGCGGGACAGTAAAACCAGGTACTTATGGGAATCAAACGTTTGTCTACGATCCTAAAACAAATGAATGGACAAGAAAAGCCGACATGCCCACAGCTAGGGGAGGAGCTGCGACTGTTACAGTTGACGGTAAAATTTATGTCATGGGTGGAATGTCAAACGATGGAGTTGTAAAGACAGTTGAAGTATATGATCCAAAAAAAGATACGTGGGAAAAATTAGATGATCTTCCTTTTGAAAGAAAGGTTCCAGCCTATCAAATATATGCTGAAGTTATAGGAAAGAAAATTTACGTGGTAGGCTTCGCAAATAGGGTTGATGGCACCACTTACAGTTATGATCTCGGAACAAAGAAATGGGAGAAAAAACAGACATTAAAAAATTATGATGTAACTGGAGCTTCTACAGCAGTAATTGATAATAAACTATATTTACTTGGCGGAACGCATTATATTCCTCAAATCGTTTATGTTTATGATCCAGAAAAAGATACGTGGGTAAAAAATGGTGCCGGATTCACAGCAGGGTATTATTCTGCTCTTGCTTACAAAGGGAAAATTCTGATGACTGGAGGTGTAAACCGAATTAAGGTGTACGATCCTAAAAGTCAATCAGCTACAGCAGTGACAAATTCGAAAGCACTATACAGAATGGCGCATTCTTCTGCCATTATTGATGATACGCTTTACGTCATCGGTGGAAGGGAAGAGACATCAAGTTTTGTTGGTGGATATGCAAATTCTAAAATTAAATCAGTCATATCTATTTCGTTAAAGGATTTAAACATACCATACGATTCGGAGGAAATTCCAGGAGATAAGGATAAAGGGTCAACGACACCTTCTGAAGGCGATTCGGGAGATAAGGATAAAGGATCAACGACACCTTCTGAGGACAATTCGGAAGATAAAGATAAAGGATCAACAACACCTTCTGAGGATAACTCGGCAGAAGACGGAGACGCTCTCCTTGTTGTCACCATGGTAAACGGTTTGCAAAAAGAATATCAGCTTTCTATGAAAGAAGTAAATGGATTCCTCAAATGGTATAAACAGCGTGATGCTGGAGAGGGACCGGGGTTTTATGAAATAGATGAGCATGACAACAACAAAGGGCCTTTTGAAAGTAAAAAGGATTATGTTGTGTTTAAAAACATCTTGATGTATGAAGTGAATAAATATAAATAAAATCATACAGAAACCATCCAGTGCAATGCCGGATGGTTTTGTTGACTAACTCTATTAAATTTTAACAGGAAAAACTGATGAAATTTATATAAGAGTAGACAAAAATCCTCTGCACATATCTATCCTATAAAAATGCACAGCTTCTTCGTCATAAACACACTGTTCGGATCTTCAACATAGTCAGCAAACGGTTCACAGTACTGAAAACCAAAGCTTTCATACAATTTTCTTGCCGGCTCAAATGAGGCCATTGAACCCGTTTCTAAGCTTACCCGCTCATAGCCTCGCTTCCTAGCTTCACTCAGGATGTGCTTGAGAACTTGTTTGGCAACGCCTTTTCTTAAATGGGATGCAGCGGTCCGCATCGACTTGATTTCTCCATGCCTGCTGTCCAGTTCTTTAAGCGCTCCGCAGCCGGCTAGTTCGTTGCCCTCCCATGCGCTCCAAAATGTCATTTCAGGCCCTTTCAGCCTTTCTGCATCTAGAGCATGGATGCTTTCTGGCGGGGACATGAGTGTCATGCTATGTAAATGCTCATTCACCAATGAAATCACTTCGTGTTCAGTTACATCATCTATTTTTATAAGCAATTCTATTCCTCCTCAAAAATTCGCAGGTTTTCAGAACATAACTGATTTCATCATATGCATATTCCGTCCTTATTCCAAATAGAAAGACAGAAAATCTGCCGGTATGAAACGTGTTTGGCATGATTTGTTTTGTATCAGGCATTTCAAAGAAAAAAAGAGGCCGAAAACAATGTTCGGCCTTACTATCGAAACCCTACGTGAGCGCCAGGTGCTCCGCTGAATCCGACGGCGTGCGTCGCCGGGAAACCGAAACCGACCCCATGGCCGCTATAGCCAGCCCCAGCAAATTGTTGTCCGTAAAATCCTGATGCATATGGGAATGAAGAGTACATCGCAGATGGAGTGCTCATGGGACTGTATGACTGGCTGTACGGCTGTCCGTAGCCATCGTTTCCAAATGGCTGCTGATAATAGGCAGGAGCTGCCGGATAATATGGCTGAGGCAAGCTGGGAAAGCCCAAGGGAATCCCTTGCATATCAGCTAATGATTTATTCATCGTATCACCTTTTCTTTGCAAGATACCATCAATGTATGCCGGGGGAATAATGGAAGTGCCTATCCGACCTTCCATACCTATAATCTTGTCGAGACGATAACACGTTATATTTTATGACATGTTTCTATCGGATTGGGATAGTCTGTTGTATTATTGATAGATTAATAAAAAAATTATAAAAACTTTTAACATTTACAATTCCTTATACACCAATAATGAAAGCGTATACAATATAGATTGATTAATCAAAATTGTCTAATAATTTTAAAAAATGCTGTTGACACTGCGTCCAAAGCGGCGTAATATGAGTTCAACAAAAGATAAACGCAAGCTTCACAAGCAAAAAAGATCGCAATATGATTCTGAAAAATGAAAAAACAAACGACCTTCTTCAACAGCTGAAAAAGCTGTTCGGGGGCTGAATATGAAAAGCGCAGATGAGGATAAGTAGCCTTGATAAAGCTTTCCACAGAGAACCGGGGTAGCTGAGAACCGGCGAAGCTTTACAAGGTGAACTCGCCTCAGAGTGCCAGTCTGAAACCATAGTAGGACTTGGCCGGGTGAACTTGATTCACTCGTTATTAAAGCGGATAGAAATATCCATGAGACGGCTGATTCAATAGGCCGTAAACAAGGGTGGTACCGCGGAAAGAAGAGCCTTTTCGCCCCTTTTAGCTATCGCATCACTGCGCGGCTGATTGTGGGTGGAAAGGCTCTTTTTATTGAATAGTCAGCTATCAAACTAATAAAACGATCTTTAGAGGATGAAAATCCAAAAGGAGGAACTGAAAATGGGGACTAATGTACAGGTGGATTCAGCATCTGCCAAATGTACACAGACGATGAGCGGAGCATTAATGCTGATTGAATCATTAAAAAAAGAGAAAGTAGAAATGATTTTCGGTTACCCGGGCGGGGCTGTGCTTCCGATCTACGATAAGCTTTATCATTCAGGGATGGTACATATCCTTCCCCGTCACGAACAAGGTGCGATTCATGCAGCGGAAGGATACGCAAGAGTCTCTGGAAAACCGGGCGTCGTCATTGCCACGTCTGGCCCGGGAGCGACAAACCTCGTTACAGGCCTTGCGGATGCCATGATTGATTCATTGCCACTAGTCGTCTTTACAGGGCAGGTAGCCACATCCGTTATCGGAAGTGATGCATTTCAGGAAGCGGATATTTTAGGAATTACGATGCCGGTGACAAAACACAGCTATCAGGTACGCCAGCCTGAAGATCTGCCGCGCATCATTAAAGAGGCATTCCATATTGCAACAACTGGAAGACCTGGGCCTGTACTGATTGATATTCCAAAAGATATCGCAACAATTGAAGGAGAATTCAGCTACGATCATGAAATGAATCTCCCGGGATACCAGCCGACAATAGAGCCGAATTATTTGCAGATCCGCAAGCTTGTCGAAGCGGTAAGCAGCGCCAAAAAACCGGTGATTCTGGCGGGTGCGGGCGTACTGCACGGTAAAGCGTCAGAAGAATTAAAAAATTATGTGGAACAGCAGCAAATCCCTGTGGCACACACCCTTTTGGGGCTCGGAGGCTTCCCGGCCGACCATCCGCTTTTTCTGGGGATGGCGGGAATGCACGGCACGTATACAGCCAACATGGCCCTTCATGATTGTGACCTTTTAATCAGTATCGGCGCCCGTTTTGATGACCGTGTCACAGGAAACCTGAAGCACTTTGCAAGAAACGCAAAGATTGCCCATATCGATATTGATCCGGCTGAAATCGGAAAAATCATGAAAACGCAGATTCCTGTCGTCGGAGACAGCAAAATTGTCCTGCAGGAGCTGATCAAACAAGACGGAAGACAAAGCGATTCAGGCGAATGGAAAAAACAGCTCGCCAAATGGAAAGAAGAGTACCCGCTCTGGTATGTAGATCATGAAGAAGACGGCTTTAAACCTCAGAAATTGATTGAATATATTCATCAATTTACAAAGGGCGAGGCCATTGTCGCCACGGATGTCGGCCAGCATCAAATGTGGTCAGCGCAATTTTATCCATTCCAACAAGCAGATAAATGGGTCACATCAGGCGGGCTTGGAACGATGGGATTCGGCCTTCCGGCAGCAATTGGCGCACAGCTGGCTGATAAAGAGGCTACTGTAGTGGCGGTTCTTGGGGACGGCGGTTTTCAAATGACGCTTCAAGAACTCGATGTCATTCGCGAATTAAATCTGCCAGTCAAAGTTATCATCTTAAATAACGCTTGTCTCGGAATGGTCAGACAGTGGCAGGAAATTTTTTATGAAGAACGCTATTCAGAATCTAAATTTGCTTCTCAGCCTGATTTCGTCAAATTGTCAGAAGCCTACGGCATTAAAGGCATCAGAATTTCATCAGATGCGGAAGCGAAAGAAAAGCTGGAAGAGGCATTGACATCAAAAGAACCGGTTGTCATTGACGTACGGGTTGCAAGAGAAGAAAAAGTGTTCCCGATGGTGGCTCCGGGGAAAGGGCTGCATGAAATGGTGGGGGTGAAACCTTGAAAAGAATTATCACATTGACTGTGGTGAACCGTTCCGGCGTATTAAACCGGATCACCGGTCTATTTACCAAAAGACATTACAACATTGAAAGCATTACGGTTGGCCACACAGAAACAACCGGCGTTTCCAGAATCACCTTTGTCGTTCACGTTGATGGAGAAAATGATGTTGAACAGCTGACAAAACAGCTCAACAAACAGATTGATGTACTAAAAGTCACAGACATCACGAATCAATCGATTGTTCAGAGGGAGCTGGCCTTAATCAAGGTCGTTTCCGCACCGTCAACGAGATCAGAGATTAATGGAATGATTGAACCGTTCAGAGCCTCTGTCGTTGATGTCAGCAGAGACAGCATCGTTGTTCAGGTGACAGGCGAATCTAACAAAATTGAAGCGCTTATTGAATTGTTAAAACCTTATGGCATTAAAGAAATCGCTAGAACAGGTACAACGGCTTTTGCGAGGGGAACCCAGCAAAAGGCGTCATCCAATAAAACAATATCTATTGTATAAAACATAACAAGGGAGAGATTGAAATGGTAAAAGTATATTATAACGGTGATATCAAAGAGAACGTATTGGCTGGGAAAACAGTAGCGGTTATCGGATACGGTTCACAAGGCCACGCACATGCCCTGAACCTTAAAGAAAGCGGAGTTGACGTGATCGTCGGTGTTAGACAAGGAAAATCTTTCACACAGGCCCAAGAAGACGGACATAAAGTATTTACAGTAAAAGAAGCGGCAGCCCAAGCGGAAATCATCATGGTGCTGCTTCCGGATGAACAGCAGCAAAAAGTTTACGAAGCTGAAATTAAAGAGGAATTGACAGCTGGAAAATCATTGGTGTTCGCTCACGGATTTAACGTTCATTTCCATCAAATCGTTCCGCCAGCGGATGTAGATGTATTCTTGGTAGCGCCTAAAGGTCCAGGACACTTGGTCAGAAGAACATATGAGCAAGGAGCTGGCGTACCGGCATTGTTCGCGATTTACCAAGATGTGACTGGAGAAGCAAGAGACAAAGCCCTTGCGTATGCAAAAGGAATCGGCGGCGCGAGAGCTGGCGTTTTGGAAACGACATTTAAAGAAGAAACAGAAACCGATTTATTCGGTGAGCAAGCAGTTCTTTGCGGCGGATTAAGCGCGCTTGTAAAAGCTGGATTTGAAACCTTAACTGAAGCAGGTTACCAGCCTGAACTTGCATACTTCGAGTGTCTTCACGAGCTGAAACTAATCGTAGACCTTATGTATGAAGAAGGGCTTGCGGGCATGAGATATTCAATCTCTGACACAGCACAGTGGGGAGATTTCGTATCAGGACCGCGCGTTGTTGATGCTCAAGTAAAAGAATCGATGAAAGAAGTATTAAAAGATATCCAAAACGGTACATTCGCAAAAGAGTGGATCGTCGAAAACCAAGTAAACCGTCCTCGTTTCAACGCTATCAACGCGAGCGAAAACGAACATCAAATCGAGGTGGTGGGAAGAAAGCTTCGTGAAATGATGCCGTTTGTGAAACAAGGCAAGAAGAAGGAAGCGGTGGTCTCCGTTGCGCAAAATTAATGTTTTCGATACGACGCTTCGTGATGGTGAACAGTCCCCTGGCGTGAACTTAAATACACAGGAGAAACTTGCCATAGCAAAGCAGCTCGAAAGACTCGGGGCAGATATCATTGAAGCGGGGTTTCCCGCTTCGTCCCGAGGTGACTTTTTAGCTGTTCAGGAAATCGCAAGAACCATTAAAAATGGCTCGGTGACTGGTCTTGCCCGCTGTGTAAAGGGTGATATTGATGCTGCTTGGGAAGCGTTAAAAGATGGTGCTTACCCGAGAATTCACGTGTTTATTGCCACATCGGACATTCATTTGAAACACAAGCTGAACATGACTCGCGAGCAAGTGATAGAAAGAGCCGTTGAAATGGTGAAATACGCAAAAGAGCGTTTTCCGGTTGTGCAATGGTCAGCTGAAGATGCCTGCCGCACTGAACTGCCGTTTTTAGCGGAAATCGTCGAGAAAGTCATTGACGCTGGCGCCAGTGTGATCAATCTTCCGGATACAGTCGGCTACCTGACTCCAGCAGAATACGGAAATATCTTTAAATATATGAAGGAAAACGTTTCGAACATTCATCAAGCAAAGCTTTCAGCCCACTGTCACGATGATTTGGGAATGGCAGTCGCAAACTCTCTTGCTGCGATTGAAAGTGGCGCTGATCAAATCGAATGTGCTGTCAACGGGATCGGTGAAAGAGCCGGTAACGCCGCATTAGAAGAAATTGCCGTTGCCCTTCATATCAGAAAAGATTTTTATCAAGTTGAAACAGGCATTACAATGAACGAAATTAAGCGAACAAGCGATTTGGTAAGCAAGCTGACAGGTATGGCTGTTCCGCGCAATAAAGCGGTTGTGGGCGATAATGCATTTGCACATGAATCAGGCATCCATCAGGATGGCTTCTTAAAAGAAAAATCGACTTATGAAATTATTTCACCGGAGCTTGTTGGTGTAACAGCGGATGCGCTTGTCCTGGGTAAACATTCCGGACGCCACGCATTTAAAGACCGTCTGACTGCTTTAGGGTTCCAATTTGACAGTGAAGAGATTAATAAATTCTTTACGATGTTCAAAGAGTTGACTGAGAAGAAAAAAGAAATCACTGATGAGGATCTTGTTTCTCTTATTTTAGAAGAAAAAGTAACAGACCGCAAGATTGGGTATGAATTTCTTTCTCTGCAAGTGCATTACGGAACAAGTCAGGTTCCTACGGCAACCCTTTCTTTGAAAAATCAAGAAAACGCAGAGCTTATTCAGGAAGCGGCAACTGGAGCCGGAAGCGTGGAAGCGATCTACAACACGCTTGAGCGCTGCATCGATAAAGATGTGGAGCTCTTGGACTACCGCATTCAGTCTAACAGAAAAGGCGAAGACGCATTTGCCCAGGTGTATGTAAGAGTAGTAGTGAATGGAAAAGAATCAGCAGGGCGGGGCATAGCGCAAGACGTGTTAGAAGCTTCAGCGAAAGCCTATCTGAACGCAGTCAACCGTCAATTGGTTTTCCAGTCGAATATGAGCGGACTTAAAAACCATACAGCTGTCGGGTCATAAAAGAAAGGAGAACGGTTAACTTGAAGAAACGTATTGCTCTATTGCCTGGTGACGGGATCGGCCCTGAAGTATTAGAATCAGCGACAGACGTCCTGAAAAGTGTTGCCGAACGCTTTCATCATGAATTCCAATTTGAATCTGGCCTAATTGGAGGGGCGGCGATTGATGAACATAACAACCCCCTCCCGGAGGAAACCGTTGCGGTTTGCAAAAACGCGGACGCGATATTGCTCGGCGCTGTCGGCGGACCGAACTGGGATCAAAATCCATCAGAGCTCAGACCGGAAAAAGGGCTGCTTAGCATCAGAAAACAGCTTGATTTGTTTGCGAATTTGCGGCCTGTGAAGGTGTTTGAGAGCCTTTCCGACGCTTCACCTTTGAAAAAAGAATATATAGATCACGTTGATTTCGTTATCGTCCGTGAGCTGACAGGCGGCTTGTATTTCGGCCAGCCGAGCAAGCGCTATGTAAACACGGAAGGTGAGCAGGAAGCTGTAGACACACTGTTTTATAAGCGGACGGAAATTGAACGCGTGATCAGAGAGGGCTTCAAAATGGCCGCAGCCAGAAAAGGCAAGGTAACCTCTGTTGATAAAGCGAACGTTCTTGAATCAAGCAGACTGTGGCGTGAAGTGGCTGAGGACGTTGCAAAAGACTTTCCTGATGTGAAGCTGGAGCACATGCTTGTGGATAACGCAGCTATGCAGCTGATTTATGCACCGAATCAATTTGATGTCGTGGTGACTGAAAACATGTTCGGCGACATTTTAAGCGATGAAGCCTCCATGCTTACAGGCTCACTCGGAATGCTCCCGTCAGCCAGCCTATCAAGCTCAGGTCTCCATCTGTTTGAGCCTGTTCATGGCTCCGCGCCTGACATAGCCGGAAAAGGGATGGCAAATCCGTTCGCAGCCATATTGTCAGCGGCAATGCTTTTGAGAACATCTTTCGGGCTTGAAAAGGAAGCGAAAGCTGTAGAAGATGCAGTTAACAAAGTCTTAACTTCCGGAAAAAGAACAAGAGACTTGGCACGAGGCGAAGAGTTCAGCGGCACTCAGGCCATTACAGAGGAAGTTAAGGCAGCAATAATGAGTAAAAAAACAATTTCTAATGTGTGACAGCTTACGTGAAGCGGTCTTAGTTCATAGGTAGAGGGAGGAAATAAAAGTGATGCCTCGAACAATCATCGAAAAGATTTGGGATCAGCATATTGTGAAACATGGTGAGGGAAAACCGGATCTTCTCTATATTGATTTGCATCTTATTCATGAGGTGACGTCTCCGCAGGCTTTTGAAGGGTTGAGACAAAAGGGAAGAAAGGTCAGAAGACCCCAAAACACATTTGCGACAATGGACCACAACATCCCGACCGTCAATCGATTTGAGATAAAGGATGAAGTGGCGAAACGCCAAGTGACGGCGCTTGAACGAAACTGTGAAGAATTTGGCGTGCGCCTTGCCGATCTTCACAGTGTGGATCAAGGGATTGTCCATGTTGTCGGTCCTGAACTTGGTTTGACTCTTCCAGGGAAAACGATCGTATGCGGCGACAGCCATACATCAACCCATGGCGCATTCGGCGCCCTTGCATTCGGAATCGGGACGAGTGAAGTTGAGCATGTCCTTTCGACACAGACACTTTGGCAACAGCGTCCGAAAACACTTGAAGTGCGCGTAGACGGAACGCTTCAAAAAGGGGTAACGGCAAAGGATGTCATTCTTGCTGTCATCGGCAAATACGGAGTGAAATTCGGCACTGGCTACGTCATTGAATACACTGGGGAAGTATTCAGAAATATGACGATGGATGAACGGATGACTGTTTGTAACATGTCAATTGAAGCAGGGGCTAGAGCAGGTTTAATTGCGCCTGACGAGGTAACATTTGAATATTGCCAAAACCGCAAGTACACGCCAAAAGGCGAAGAATTTGATAAAGCCGTAGAGGAATGGAAGGCGCTGCGCACAGATCCAGGCGCTGTGTACGATAAATCTATTGTCCTTGACGGCAACGACATTTCTCCGATGGTGACATGGGGCATCAACCCGGGAATGGTTCTTCCTGTCGATTCCGAAGTTCCTGCGCCGGAGAGCTTTTCCGCAGAAGATGACAAAAAAGAAGCGATTCGCGCTTATGAATATATGGGGCTGAGTCCTCTTCAGAAAATTGAAGACATCAAAGTGGAGCACGTATTTATTGGTTCCTGCACAAATTCCCGCATGACTGACCTTCGCCAGGCAGCTGATATGATCAAAGGGAAGAAGGTAGCTGCCAGCGTAAGAGCCATTGTCGTTCCCGGATCTCAAAGCGTGAAGCTTCAGGCTGAAAAAGAAGGGCTTGACCACATTTTCTTGGAAGCTGGATTTGAATGGAGAGAGTCAGGCTGCAGCATGTGTTTAAGCATGAATAATGACGTTGTTCCTGAAGGAGAGCGCTGTGCGTCAACCTCTAACCGCAACTTCGAAGGCAGACAAGGAAAAGGTGCAAGAACACATCTCGTCAGTCCGGCAATGGCTGCGATGGCTGCCATTCACGGACACTTCGTTGATGTCAGAAAGTTTTATCAGGAAAAAACAGTTGTGTAAGGAGTGCGCGAGATGGAACCTTTGAAAACACATACGGGGAAAGCGGCCGTATTAAATCGAATCAATGTTGACACAGACCAGATTATTCCGAAACAATTTTTGAAGAGAATTGAAAGAACAGGCTACGGCCGTTTTGCATTCTTTGATTGGAGATATGATGAGAAAGGTGAACCGAACCCTGAATTTGAATTAAACCAGCCTGCTTATCAAGGGGCTTCCATCTTAATAGCAGGGGAGAACTTCGGGTGCGGGTCATCGCGTGAACACGCTCCATGGGCGCTTGATGATTATGGGTTTAAAATTATTATCGCGCCGTCATTTGCCGATATTTTCCACCAGAACTGCTTTAAGAACGGCATGCTGCCGATTCGCATGCCATATGACAATTGGAGAACGCTTGTCGGGCAGTATGAAAACCAGTCATTGCAAATGACTGTCGACCTTGAAAATCAGCTTATTCATGACAGTGAAGGCAATCAAATTTCTTTTGAAGTTGATCAGCACTGGAAAGAGATGCTTATCAACGGCTATGATGAAATTTCATTAACGCTTTTGCTTGAAGATGAGATCAAGCAATTTGAAGCACAAAGAAGCTCTTGGCTTCAAGCCTGAAAAAGCCGCCGGCATTTGTCGGGCGGCTTTTTTCGCCTGGTGAAACCTTTCATTCCTTGTTTTTGTTCGCAGGTGTTGATACACTTGAACAAAATAAATGCCTGAAAGGAATATAGGTATGACGCATGACAAGAAGAACGCAAAAATTATTCCTTTTCCTCATCTGAAAGACCGTCTTGTGGAAAAAGGGATGTCATCACTGAAGGAAAAAAAGTATCAAGAAGCGCTTGATTTGTTTTCAGAAGCGATGAAATATGACGATACTGAATCCGATCTTCACTTAGGGATGGCCATCTGCTTTTTGGAGCTGGGCGAATTGGAAGAGGCAAAAAGCGTCTGCGAGAAGATGCTAAAAGAAGGCTATGGCCATTATTTCACGGTTTTGCAGGTGTACATGACCATCTTAATTCAGCTCAAAAAATACGAAGAAGTCAAAAGCACGATTGAAGCTGTTTTGGATGAAAACCAGCTGCCTGCGGAAAGCGCCGAGCAATTTTATAAGCTGCTTGATTTCAGCCGTAAAATGACCGATCCGGAACGTGAGGATGAGGCTTGGACCGAGGAATATGAGGATACCATTGATACGGAGAAAGTGCTGGCAAGCCCTGAGGAGCAAATGAATTTAATTCATTCCTTAAAAGACCGGAATGTAGCGAAGTATACAGGTCTGCTCAAAACACTCCTTCAAGACCCCTCGGCTCACCCGATTATCAAAACAATGATCGTCATGCTGCTTGCTGAGCACGAGTATAGCAAACCCGTGCACATTACTAAATTTGGCGAGTCGCTGACCATTGAACCGTCTGAGATTGTCCCGCCTGATGCCGCTCCGATTTTACACCGTGTTCTCCGTGTGCTGGATGAGACGCTTGGAAATGAAAATCCGACCTTGTATGCGGCAGTGGAAGAACTGTGGAGAAGACATATGTACGTTTTATATCCGTTCCAGCCGAAATTGCTGTCGGCTGACCTTTGGGCGGCTGCCCTGCATAAAGTCGGTTATGAGATGCACGGGATTGAAATAGAAAGAGAAGAACTTCATATGATGTATGAGTTTACCGACAGAGAACTTGATGAAGCATGCACCATGATAAAAGATATTGAAGAAATTTCTTATTTGTAAATCGCGCCATATAGTTGAAAGCGCTAAGTGTTATGTTATAATATAATGGTTGTATTTGTGTATAACGGGTTATAAGAAATACGGTTGGACAGGCTTTGCAGTTCATTATTCACATCTATACATAATGATTCTGATCTTTGGCAGCTTTGTTTTTGTTGGACGAAGCCGAATGATTGCTTTAGAATGGAAGACCGACACAACCTGAATAGATTTTTGGAGGGAAACACATGTCTGTAAAATGGGAAAAACAAGAAGGCAACGAAGGCGTTTTAACGGTTGAAGTTGATGCTGAAACGTTTAAAACAGCACTTGATGATGCATTTAAAAAAGTAGTAAAACAAGTTTCAATTCCTGGATTCCGTAAAGGTAAAATTCCTCGCGGATTATTCGAACAGCGTTTTGGCGTAGAAGCTCTTTACCAAGATGCTTTGGATATTCTTCTTCCTGTAGAATACCCTAAAGCGGTTGAAGAAGCTGGAATCGAGCCTGTAGACCGTCCTGAAATCGATGTTGAGAAAATCGAAAAAGGCGAAAGCTTAATCTTCACTGCGAAAGTAACAGTGAAACCCGAAGTGAAGCTTGGCGAATACAAAGGCCTGGGCGTTGAAAAAGACGATGCAACTGTAACTGACGAAGATGTTCAAAACGAACTAAAAGCGCTTCAAGAGCGTCAAGCGGAGCTTGTTGTCAAAGAAGAAGGCGCTGTTGAAGAAGGAAACACAGTTGTTCTGGATTTCGAAGGATTCGTTGATGGCGAAGCATTCGAAGGCGGACAAGCAGAAAACTACTCTCTTGAAGTTGGTTCTGGTTCATTCATCCCTGGCTTCGAAGAGCAGCTAATCGGTCTTGAAGCTGGTGCTGAGAAGGATGTTGAAGTGACATTCCCTGAAGAGTACCACGCTGAAGAGCTTGCTGGCAAACCAGCTGTGTTCAAAGTGAAAATTCACGAAATCAAAGCGAAAGAGCTTCCTGAACTTGATGATGAATTCGCAAAAGATATCGATGAAGAAGTGGAAACACTCGCTGAATTAACTGAGAAAACAAAGAAACGTTTAGAAGAAGCAAAAGAAAACGAAGCTGACGCTAAATTGCGTGAAGAGCTTGTTCTGAAAGCTTCTGAAAATGCTGAAATCGATGTACCGCAAGCAATGGTCGACACTGAGCTTGACCGCATGCTGAAAGAATTCGAACAGCGTCTGCAAATGCAAGGCATGAACCTTGAGCTTTACACTCAATTCTCCGGCCAAGATGAGGCTGCGTTAAAAGAGCAAATGAAAGAAGATGCTGAAAAACGCGTTAAATCTAACCTGACTCTTGAAGGAATTGCGAAAGCGGAAAACCTTGAAGTATCTGATGAGGAAGTTGATGCTGAGCTTTCTAAAATGGCTGAAGCATACAACATGCCTGTTGAAAATATTAAACAAGCCATCGGTTCTACTGACGCGATGAAAGAAGATTTAAAAGTTCGCAAAGCGATTGATTTTCTTGTAGAAAACCGTTAATATGGTGCATAATAATAGTAAGAATAAAACAGGGCGCGAATGATTCGTGCCTTGTTTTGTACAATTATGATATATCTCTTTTTCTTGGGGCAAGATAGTTAATGCAGGGCTGTTTTTTGTCATACATATAGAATGTGCAAGTCAGAAACACATTGTTACCGTCTTTTTGGAAAGTATGGTAAAATGCAATACATACTCGTTCGTTTCAAGTATCATTTTCTTTTGCTCTGCCGGTAAAAGAAAAAGTGAGACAAGATTAAGGGGTGAAAGAATGTTTAAATTTAACGAGGAAAAAGGACAATTAAAATGCTCGTTTTGTGGAAAAACACAAGATCAGGTTCGTAAGCTTGTAGCCGGACCTGGTGTATATATATGTGACGAATGTATCGAACTCTGCACTGAAATTGTGGAGGAAGAACTCGGAACAGAGGAAGAAGTAGAATTTAAAGACGTACCAAAGCCTCAGGAAATCCGCGAAATTCTGAATGAATATGTCATCGGCCAGGATCAAGCGAAGAAATCACTCGCTGTTGCTGTGTATAACCACTATAAGCGCATTAACTCCAACAGCAAAGTGGATGATGTTGAGCTTTCAAAAAGTAATATTTCATTAATCGGTCCTACAGGAAGCGGTAAGACCCTTCTGGCGCAAACATTGGCCCGCATTTTAAATGTGCCGTTTGCGATTGCGGACGCTACGTCTCTGACTGAAGCTGGATACGTGGGTGAAGATGTAGAAAATATTCTTTTGAAGCTCATCCAAGCTGCTGATTATGATGTGGAAAAAGCTGAAAAAGGCATTATTTATATTGATGAAATTGATAAAGTGGCAAGAAAATCAGAAAACCCGTCTATTACACGTGACGTGTCAGGTGAAGGTGTACAGCAGGCGCTGCTTAAAATTCTTGAGGGTACAGTGGCAAGCGTGCCGCCTCAAGGAGGACGTAAGCATCCTCATCAAGAATTCATTCAAATTGACACAACAAACATTTTGTTCATTTGCGGCGGTGCTTTCGATGGTATCGAACAAATCATCAAACGCCGCTTAGGCCAAAAAGTCATTGGATTCGGCGGAGAGAATAAAGCTGCTGATCTTGAGAAAGAGGATCTTCTTTCAAAAGTGCTTCCTGAAGACTTGCTTCGCTTCGGGTTAATCCCTGAATTTATCGGACGTCTTCCGGTTATTGCAAGTCTTGAAAAACTTGACGAGGAAGCGTTGGTTGCGATTTTAACAAAACCGAAAAACGCCCTTGTGAAGCAATTCAAGAAAATGCTTGAGCTTGACAATGTTGAGCTTGAGTTTGAAGAAGGCGCTCTTTCTGAAATTGCTAAAAAAGCAATTGAACGCAAGACTGGCGCTCGCGGACTTCGTTCTATCATTGAAGGCATCATGCTTGATGTGATGTTTGATCTGCCTTCTCGTGATGACATTGAAAAATGTGTGATTACAGGAGCGACGGTGACACATGGAGAGCCTCCTCGCCTCTTATTAAAAGACGGCACTGAGGTAAACCAAGACAAAACATCTGCATAATGATAAGCACAAACCTCCTGAGTGGTGACATTCAGGAGGTTTTTTGTCGTGCAAACTCTTCCGGAAAAACGTTTATTCCCGTCTCCTGTGGGAGATACTAGCATTCAGAGGAATGAATTGGATACATAAATTGTTTTTCAGGAGGGACCATCATGAGTTGGACAGGGATCGCGTTATTTATTCAGCTGTTTTTTGGGATTATCATTGGTTTGTATTTTTGGAATTTGCTTAAAAATCAAAGGACACAAAAGGTCACGATAGATAAGGAATCAAAGAAGGAAATGGAGCAGCTTCGGAAAATGCGCGCTATCAGCTTGTCCGAACCATTATCTGAAAAAGTCCGCCCCAAAAGCTTTCAAGATATCGTTGGACAGGAAGACGGCATTAAAGCATTAAAGGCCGCTTTGTGCGGGCCGAATCCTCAGCATGTCATTGTCTATGGACCTCCGGGTGTCGGTAAAACTGCTGCTGCACGGCTTGTGTTAGAAGAAGCGAAAAAACATACACAATCGCCGTTTAAAGAGCAAGCTGTTTTTGTGGAACTCGATGCGACAACAGCACGATTTGATGAAAGAGGAATTGCCGATCCGCTCATCGGCTCTGTCCATGATCCTATATACCAAGGGGCAGGAGCGATGGGACAGGCGGGGATTCCGCAGCCGAAGCAGGGGGCTGTTACCCATGCTCATGGCGGTGTGCTGTTTATTGATGAAATAGGTGAGCTGCACCCTATTCAAATGAATAAAATGCTGAAGGTGCTTGAGGATAGAAAAGTTTTTTTAGACAGCGCGTATTACAGTGAGGAAAATACACAAATCCCGAATCATATTCACGATATTTTTCAAAATGGGCTGCCGGCTGATTTTCGCCTGATTGGCGCAACGACAAGAATGCCGAATGAAATTCCGCCAGCTATCAGATCCCGCTGTTTAGAGGTGTTTTTCCGTGAGCTTGAAAAGGATGAGCTGAAAACAGTTGCCGAAACAGCAGCGGATAAAATTGAAAAAAACATTTCTGCTGAAGGTCTGGATCTGTTGACGAGCTTTACGCGGAACGGGCGGGAAGCCGTTAACATGATACAAATCGCAGCGGGAATGGCAGTAACAGAGAATCGGAAAGACATTACAATTGAGGATATTGAATGGGTTATTCATTCCAGTCAGCTTACTCCAAAGCACGAGCAGAAAATCGGAGCTGAACCGCAAGTCGGCATCATAAATGGGCTTGCTGTATACGGACCTAACAGCGGGTCGCTTTTGGAAATCGAAGTGAGTGTAAGCCCGGCTCAGGAGAAAGGATCCATTAATATCACAGGGATAGCTGAAGAAGAAAGTATCGGCAGCCAATCAAAATCAATCCGGAGAAAAAGCATGGCAAAGGGGTCGGTCGAAAACGTGTTAACCGTCCTGCGAACAATGGGGATGAAGCCGTCTGATTATGATATTCACGTTAATTTCCCAGGAGGGATCCCGATTGACGGGCCGTCGGCGGGTATCGCGATGGCAGCAGGGATTTTCTCGGCGATTCACAAAATCCCAATTGACAATACCGTAGCCATGACGGGCGAAATCAGCCTGAATGGTCTTGTAAAACCCATTGGAGGCGTGATTCCGAAAATAAAAGCAGCAAAGCAATCCGGGGCGAAAAAAGTGATTATCCCATATGAAAATCAGCAGACGATCTTAAAGAAGATTGATGGAATCACAATTATTGCAGTGAAGACGTTCCAGGAAGTGCTTGATGAAATTTTAGTGAATCCGCCAACAGAACAAAAACCGCTTCATATGCAAATCAATAAAGAATCCGTTTGACCCTATTTCTAAAATAGGGTTTTTTTTATGAAGGACATCTTTTCCTTTTTCATATCAGAAAGAAAGGGTATACTACGAGGAGACTGTATTATAGAAAGTGGAACCATGCCGTTTATTGTACAAGGATGAAAAAGTTGTATTATAATGGTTCATACTAAAGTCACGGAGGTGTCAGTCACATGGCAGAAGAATTAAAACGCAGCATCCCGCTCCTCCCTTTAAGAGGTTTATTAGTGTATCCGACGATGGTTTTACACTTAGATGTAGGACGTGACAAGTCGGTCCAAGCCCTTGAACAGGCAATGATGCATGATCATATGATATTTTTAGCCACTCAGCAGGATATTTCGATAGACGAACCGGGTGAAGACGAGATTTTTACTGTCGGCACCTATACAAAAATTAAGCAAATGCTGAAGCTTCCGAACGGTACGATTCGTGTGTTGGTTGAGGGCCTCAAGCGCGCCCAGATCGTCAAATACAATGAGTATGAGGATTATACGTCGGTCGACATTCAGCTGATTCATGAAGATGATTCTAAAGATACAGAAGACGAAGCATTGATGCGGACTTTGTTAGACCACTTTGATCAGTACATAAAAATTTCTAAAAAAATCTCGGCTGAAACGTACGCTGCTGTTACTGATATCGAAGAGCCAGGGAGAATGGCAGACATCGTTGCTTCTCACCTGCCTCTTAAGCTCAAGGATAAGCAGGATATTTTAGAAACGGCGGAGGTCAAAGACAGACTGAACAAGGTCATTGATTTTATTAATAATGAAAAAGAAGTGCTGGAGATCGAGAAAAAAATCGGCCAGCGCGTCAAACGTTCGATGGAGCGTACGCAAAAGGAATATTACTTGCGTGAACAAATGAAGGCGATTCAAAAAGAGCTTGGGGATAAAGAAGGCAAGACAGGCGAAGTGCAGACGCTGACGGAAAAAATCGAACAAGCGGGCATGCCTGACCATGTAAAGGAAACGGCGCTTAAGGAATTAAACAGATACGAAAAAATTCCGTCAAGTTCCGCGGAAAGCTCCGTGATCCGCAACTATATCGACTGGCTGATCGCTCTCCCGTGGACGGATGAGACTGCTGATAAACTTGATTTGAAAGAGGCAGGGCGTCTCTTGGACGAAGAGCATCACGGACTTGAAAAAGTGAAAGAACGGATCTTGGAATATTTGGCTGTCCAAAAGCTGACAAAATCCCTAAAAGGCCCGATTCTTTGCTTGGCAGGACCTCCAGGTGTCGGGAAAACGTCTTTAGCCAAATCAATTGCAAAAAGCATGGAGCGGAAATTTGTCAGAATCTCACTCGGCGGAGTGCGTGATGAATCAGAGATTCGCGGACACAGACGGACGTATGTCGGAGCAATGCCTGGACGTATTATTCAAGGCATGAAAAAAGCAGGCAAGCTGAATCCGGTATTCTTATTGGACGAGATTGACAAAATGTCATCTGATTTCAGAGGCGACCCGTCATCTGCTATGCTTGAAGTGCTAGATCCAGAGCAAAACAGCACCTTCAGTGATCACTATATTGAAGAAACCTTTGATTTATCAAAAGTGCTGTTTATCGCAACGGCAAACAATTTGGCCACGATCCCGGGGCCGCTCAGAGACAGAATGGAAATCATTAATATTGCGGGTTACACAGAAGTAGAGAAACTTGAAATCGTGAAGGACCACCTGCTGCCGAAGCAAATCAAGGAACACGGGCTTAAGAAAAGCAACCTGCAGCTGCGTGATCAGGCGATACTCGATATCATCCGCTACTACACGAGAGAAGCTGGTGTGAGAAGCCTTGAACGCCAGCTTGCCGCGATTTGCCGGAAGGCGGCCAGAACCATTGTTGCTGAAGGGCGAAAACGGATTACGGTTACTGAAAAGAATCTTCAGGACTTTATCGGAAAGCGCGTTTTCAGATACGGACAAGCTGAAATAGAGGATCAGGTAGGTGTCGTTACAGGGCTTGCTTATACAACCGTCGGCGGAGATACGCTGTCGATTGAAGTATCGCTTTCTCCGGGGAAAGGGAAATTGATTTTGACAGGAAAGCTCGGAGATGTCATGAGAGAGTCTGCTCAGGCCGCGTTCAGCTATGTGCGCTCAAAAACTGAAGAACTTGGCATTGAACCTGACTTTCATGAGAAGTATGATATTCATATACATGTACCTGAAGGTGCGGTGCCTAAAGATGGTCCGTCAGCTGGTATTACGATGGCAACAGCCCTTGTTTCTGCTTTAACGGGACGGGCAGTTTCACGTGAAGTCGGCATGACTGGGGAAATCACGCTTCGCGGGCGCGTGCTGCCAATCGGCGGTTTAAAGGAAAAAGCGCTTGGCGCGCATAGAGCGGGATTAACGACCATTATTGCGCCTAAAGAAAATGAAAAAGACATAGAGGATATTCCGGAAAGCGTCAGAGAGGGCCTGACATTTATATTGGCGTCCCATTTAGACGAAGTGTTGGAACATGCCTTAGTAGGAGAGAAGAAATGAAAGTCACAAAGTCAGAAATCGTGATCAGTGCGGTTAAGCCGGAGCAGTACCCTGATGGGGGGCTTCCGGAAATTGCACTGGCCGGAAGATCGAACGTGGGAAAATCGTCTTTTATCAATTCATTAATCAATCGCAAAAATCTTGCGAGAACATCATCAAAACCGGGAAAAACACAAACGCTGAATTTCTACATTATCAATGATGAGCTGCATTTTGTGGATGTGCCGGGTTACGGTTTTGCCAAAGTGTCAAAGACTGAGCGTGAAGCTTGGGGCAGAATGATTGAAACCTACATCACGTCACGCGAGGAATTGAAAGCAGTGGTGCAGATCGTTGATTTGCGGCATGCGCCGTCTGCTGATGATGTGCAGATGTATGAATTCTTAAAGTATTACGGCATCCCTGTCATTATTATCGCTACAAAGGCGGATAAGATCCCGAAAGGAAAATGGGACAAACACGCAAAAGTTGTCCGCCAGACATTAAATATTGATCCGGAAGACGAGCTGATTCTCTTCTCCTCTGAAACGAAGAAGGGGAAAGACGAAGCTTGGGGAGCGATCAAAAAAATGATAAACCGGTAGAGAATTTTCTCTGCCGGTTTTATTTATCGTATAGATTTTTTCCGTTTCATCAATAATAACAATAAACTAATTCCAATAAAGACAAATGGCCAATACTCTTTCAGAAGCGCTGTCGGAATATTCGCAGACTCAAGCCAAGCCATAATTTGTTTGAAAAAGTACAAAAACAGGGAAAAACAAATCATCGACACAGCTTCATATACATATTCCTTTTTCTGAACGGTTGACACCAAGAGCGAAAAGCCGATCATAAATAGAAGCGTTTCAAAATCATCCGGCCACCACATCCATTTCGGTTTGGCGAAAAAGTGCAAACCGATCCCAAAAAGAAGCAAACCGATAAAGAAATGGGGTGTGACGGCTTCTTTTTTACCTTGGTATACAAAGGCTGCGCCTAACAGCATGAGGAGAACGGGCCATTG
The DNA here is from genome assembly GCF_000815295.1 of Bacillus sp. MSP13. Classification (NCBI taxonomy): domain Bacteria; kingdom Bacillati; phylum Bacillota; class Bacilli; order Caryophanales; family Bacillaceae; genus Bacillus; species Bacillus sp. MSP13. Next base: position 47,213 of record NZ_JXAQ01000007.1, on the reverse strand, counting down.
ATCCTGCCCTGAAAACAGATCGGCTTGTCCGCTTTCAAGCCATGCATATACAGATGCGGCAAGCAGAAGACAAGGGAATAAAATTGATTTTTGTTTCATGCATATCACCTTCTTATTTTAGAGTGATGTGTAGTAAAATTTTGCTGTTTTTGGTATTGTCAATAGGAATGCTTATTGCACGTGAAGCTTTTTCTAATATAGCATAAGAATTTTAAAATCTGTTCACAATTTGCGAAAGAAACTATGTTATAATCTTTATAAATAATGAATTCTATGTTAGAATGATTATAAATAAAGTTTTGGCGTTGGGGGTGTAATGAAAGCTATGCATATACTTGTTGTGGGAGTAGATTATAAATCCGCCCCTATTGAGATACGTGAAAAAGTAAGCATTCAGCCGAATGAGCTGGCGGAAGCGATGGTGCAGCTGAAAGCAGAGAAAAGCATTCTTGAAAACATCATTGTCTCAACCTGCAACCGCACGGAAATCTATGCGGTCGTCGACCAGCTCCATACCGGCCGTTATTATATAAAGAAGTTTTTAGCTGAATGGTTTGAATTAAGCAAAGAAGACCTTTCACCGTTTTTACGTTTTTACGAAAGCGATGCGGCTGTAGAGCATTTGTTCCGTGTAGCCTGCGGATTGGACTCTATGGTGATCGGTGAAACGCAAATTCTTGGCCAGGTGCGCGACAGCTTTAAAACAGCTCAGCAAGAAAAAACGATCGGCACGATTTTTAATGAATTGTTTAAGCAGGCGGTTACGGTAGGTAAACGGACTCACGCTGAAACAGACATTGGCTCTAATGCAGTGTCTGTTAGCTATGCGGCTGTTGAGCTTGCGAAAAAAATCTTCGGAAACCTTTCAACCAAGCATATATTGATTCTTGGTGCGGGAAAAATGGGCGAGCTTGCTGCGGAAAACTTGCACGGACATGGAATTGGCAAGGTCACTGTCATTAACCGAACATACTTGAAAGCAAAGGAGCTTGCAGACCGTTTTTCCGGTGAGGCGAGAAGCTTGAATCAGCTTGAAAGCGCGCTTGCGGAGGCCGATATTTTAATCAGTTCAACCGGTGCAAGTGATTTTGTCGTGTCGAAAGAAATGATGGAGAATGCGAATAAGCTTCGTAAGGGACGTCCGCTGTTTATGGTAGACATTGCCGTGCCTAGAGACCTTGATCCGGCGCTGAATGATCTTGAAGGTGTTTTCCTTTATGATATTGACGATCTGGAAGGCATTGTAGAGGCGAACATGAAAGAGCGCAGAGAAACAGCTGAAAAAGTTGAACTGTTAATCGAAGAAACCATTGTGGAGTTTAAACAATGGCTGAATACACTTGGGGTTGTCCCGGTTATTTCCGCATTGCGCGAAAAGGCGCTTGCCATCCAGTCAGAAACGATGGACAGCATCGAGCGGAAGCTGCCTCATTTAAGCACAAGAGAGAAAAAACTGTTGAACAAACACACCAAAAGTATCATTAACCAAATGCTCCGCGATCCGATATTAAAGGTGAAAGAGCTTGCGGCAGATGCTGATTCTGAAGAAAAACTGGCTTTGTTTATGCAGATTTTTGATATTGAGGAAGCTGCGGGCCGTCAAATGATGGATACTGTTGAAAGCAGCCAAAAGGTCCATTCTTTTAAGAAGGCTGAATCAAAAGCGGGCTTTGCCCCGCTTGTAAGTGAGTGAAAGCTGAATGATTGATACTGCAATGGCTAGACTTAATGAGGGGACAATCGTCATTTACGCATTAAGTGTGCTCTTTTATTTTATAGATTTTCTTCAACACAACCGGAAGGCTGGAAAAATGGCCTTCTGGTTGCTTTCTATTGTCTGGACTCTTCAAACCGTGTATTTGGCCTACTTTATGTGGGTGACCGGGCGGTTTCCGGTATTAAATGTGACGGAGGCGCTATATTTTTATGCCTGGGTTCTTGTCACGCTGTCACTTGTACTGACAAAGCTTTTACGAGTCGACTTTATTGTCTTTTTTACAAATGTAATAGGGTTTTCCATGATTGCCATTCATACATTTTCACCGACAGAGCAGCAGTCAGCCGCTTTTTCCGGGCAGCTTGTATCCGAGCTGTTGGTGATTCATATTACAATGGCAATTCTTTCATACGGCGCTTTTTCCCTTTCTTTCGTTTTTTCAGTGTTATATCTGTTTCAATATCGTCTGCTGAAAAAGAAAAAATGGGGAAAATGGCTGTTGAGAATAGAAGATTTGTCTAAGCTTGATTATATGGCATATGTTCTGAATGTCATCGGAGTCCCGATGCTGTTGCTGAGTTTGATTCTCGGGGTTATTTGGGCGTATGTCTCACTAGAAACGCTGTATTGGTTCGACGCTAAAGTGCTTGGTTCGTTTGTCGTCCTGCTGCTGTACAGCTATTATCTCTATATCAGGCTGATTAAAGAGCTGCAAGGAAAGGTCGCTGCACTGTGGAATTCGGCTTGTTTTCTCGTGCTGATGATCAACTATTTCCTGCTTGGAAGCCTGTCGCAATTCCATTGGTTCAGTTAAATGATGTACCAAGCAGATTCGGGAGGAAAAAATATGAGAACGATTAAAGTAGGTTCCAGACGGAGCAAACTCGCTATGACTCAAACGAAATGGGTCATTCAAAAACTGAAGGAAATCAAACCTTCATTTGCTTTTGAAATCAAAGAAATTGTGACAAAGGGCGATCGAATCGTCGATGTTACGCTATCAAAAGTGGGCGGAAAAGGGCTGTTTGTCAAAGAGATTGAACAAGCGCTTTTAAACGAAGAGATTGATATGGCGGTACACAGCATGAAGGACATGCCTGCTGTTTTGCCAGAAGGCCTTGTGATCGGCTGTATTCCTGAACGAGAAGACCCTCGTGATGCTTTTATTTCAAAGAATCGCGAAAAGCTCTCAGAAATGAAGGAAGGCGCTGTCATCGGCACAAGCAGTTTAAGAAGAAGCGCTCAGCTTTTGATTGAGCGTCCTGACATTACAATTAAATGGATTAGAGGTAATATAGATACGAGACTTCAAAAACTGGAAACTGAGGATTATGACGCAATTATTTTAGCTGCTGCCGGGCTTTCCAGAATGGGATGGAAGCAAGACGTTGTAACCGAATTCCTCGAGCCTGAACGCTGTTTGCCTGCAGTGGGCCAAGGAGCCTTGGCGATTGAGTGCCGAGAATCGGATGAAGAGCTAATGGCGTTGTTTTCACAGTTTACAGATGAATATACAAAACGGACCGTGTTGGCGGAACGTGCCTATTTAAACGCGTTGGAGGGCGGCTGCCAGGTTCCGATCGCAGGCTACTCCGTTTTAAACGAGCAGGATGAAATTGAGTTGATAGGTCTTGTCGCTTCTCCTGACGGAAAAATCATTTATAAAGAAACCGTTACAGGAAACGATCCGGAGGAAGTTGGAAAGCGCTGTGCCGCTCTTATGGCTGATAAAGGAGCCAAAGAATTAATCGATCGTGTAAAACGGGAGCTTGATGAGGATGGAAAATGATCTTCCGTTGAAGGGAAAAACAGTGCTGGTCACCCGAAATAAGGCGCAGGCAAAATCGTTTCAGCAAAAAGTGGAGTCACTTGGCGGGAAAGCGGTTTTGACCTCATTAATTACGTTTCGCTCCGCTTTGCCGAATGATGTTGCGAAACAGGTGAAAGAGGACCTTGCTGCGCCCGGCTGGATTGTTTTTACAAGTGTGAACGGAGCGGACTTCTTTTTTTCTTACCTCAAGGAAAATCAGCTTATTCTTCCTGCGTATAAAAAAATTGCGGCCGTCGGTGAAAAAACGGCCCGCCGTTTGGAAACGCATAACGTATCAGTTGATGTGATGCCTAAGGACTATATTGCTGAACAATTGGCAGAAACCCTTAAGCAGCATGCTGAACCTGCGGAACGGATTACCGTAGTTAAAGGCAATTTGTCACGTGATGTGGTGAAACAAGAGCTTGTCCCGCTCGGTTTTGAAGTGAAAGAATGGGTTGTCTATGAAACGATTCCTGATGAAGAAGGCATTGAGGATCTGAAAAAGTGTGCGAGTCAATATTCATTTGATTACGTGACATTTACGAGTTCATCAACCGTACATACGTTTATGCATGTCTTAAAAGAAGAATTGAAAAAGTGGCAGATGAACAGGACGGCCTGTATCAGCATCGGGCCTTTAACAAGGGACGCCCTGATGACGTACGGCATCACATCGCATACGCCTGATACATTTACAATAGATGGCATGCTTGAGTTAATGTGCAGCATGTCAAGAGAGGAAGAGAGAATATGAGTCAATCATTTAACAGACACCGCCGCCTGCGGTCTTCAAAAGCATTGAGAGAGATGGTGAAGGAAACGCGTTTGCACCCATCCGATTTTATTTATCCGATTTTTGTCGTTGAAGGGCTGGAAGGTAAAAAAGCTGTGCCGTCTATGCCTGATGTGTACCATGTTTCATTAGATCTACTGAAGGATGAAGTGGCAGAGCTGGTCAAACTGGGCATTCAATCCGTTATCGTGTTCGGGATCCCAGGAGAAAAAGATGACTGCGGGACACAAGCCTACCATGATCATGGCATCGTTCAAAAAGCCATCACAGAAATTAAAAACCACTTCCCTGAGATGGTTGTTGTCGCTGATACATGTTTATGCGAATATACAGACCACGGCCATTGCGGGCTTGTTAAAGACGGGGTCATCCTTAATGATGAATCGCTGGAGCTCTTGGCGCAGACAGCTGTCAGCCAAGCGAAAGCAGGTGCGGATATCATTGCGCCTTCAAACATGATGGACGGATTTGTTACCGTGATCAGAGAAGCGCTCGATAAAGAAGGGTTCGTGAATATTCCGATCATGTCTTACGCTGTGAAATATTCAAGTGAGTTTTACGGGCCGTTCCGTGATGCAGCAAACAGCACGCCTCAATTCGGGGACCGCAAAACATACCAGATGGATCCTGCCAACCGTATGGAAGCACTTCGCGAAGCACAATCAGATGTCGAGGAAGGCGCGGACTTTTTGATTGTCAAACCTTCGCTTTCATATATGGATATCATGCGTGATGTTAAAAATGAATTTCCTTTGCCGCTCGTTGCTTATAATGTAAGCGGAGAGTATTCAATGGTGAAGGCTGCAGCGCAGAACGGCTGGATCAAAGAAAAGGAAATCGTGTTAGAAATTTTAACAAGCATGAAGCGTGCAGGTGCCGATCTGATTATTACGTATCATGCGAAAGACGCAGCGAAATGGCTTGCGGAGTAATTTTATTCAGTTGACAGGAGTTGAGGCAGATGAGAAGCTATGAAAAATCCAAAGCGGCTTTTAAAGAAGCGCAAAAACTCATGCCGGGCGGTGTGAACAGTCCTGTTCGCGCATTTAAATCAGTAGACATGGACCCGATTTTTATGGAGCGCGGAAAAGGCTCAAAAATCATTGATATTGACGGAAATGAGTATATTGATTACGTCTTGTCATGGGGGCCTTTAATTTTAGGCCATACAAATGACCGCGTCGTAGAGAGCCTCAAAAAAGTGGCTGAATACGGGACAAGCTTTGGCGCCCCGACTGAAGTTGAAAATGAATTGGCAAAGCTCGTCATTGATCGTGTGCCCTCAGTAGAAATTGTTCGAATGGTCAGCTCCGGAACGGAGGCTACAATGAGTGCTCTTCGTTTAGCGAGAGGCTATACAGGCCGCAACAAGATTGTGAAATTTGAGGGCTGCTACCACGGACACGGCGATTCTCTCTTGATTAAAGCAGGTTCAGGAGTGGCTACTCTCGGTCTGCCGGATAGCCCCGGCGTGCCAGAAGGCATTGCGAAAAACACCGTTACTGTCCCGTACAATGATTTAGAAAGTGTAAAGCTTGCTTTCCAGCAATTCGGTGAAGACATTGCCGGTGTTATCGTAGAGCCGGTTGCCGGAAATATGGGGGTTGTTCCGCCGCAAGAAGGATTCCTGCAAGGTTTGCGTGAGATCACGGAGGAATATGGTTCCCTGCTGATTTTTGATGAAGTGATGACTGGCTTCCGGGTCGATTATCAATGTGCTCAAGGCTATTTTGGCGTAACGCCTGATCTCACTTGTTTAGGAAAAGTGATCGGGGGCGGGCTCCCTGTGGGCGCTTATGGCGGCAAGGCTGAAATCATGGAGCAGATCGCTCCGAGCGGTCCGATCTATCAGGCGGGCACATTGTCAGGCAACCCGCTTGCGATGACTGCTGGCTTAGAAACATTGAAGCAGCTTACACCTGAATCCTACAACAATTTCATCAAAAAAGGCGACAGGCTGGAAGAAGGCATTTCTAAAGCGGCCGAGGCTCACGGCATTCCGCATACCTTTAACCGCGCAGGCTCAATGATCGGTTTCTTCTTTACAAACGAACCTGTCATCAATTATGAAACAGCCAAATCATCTGATTTGAAGCTGTTTGCCAATTATTATAAAGGGATGGCGAATGAAGGTGTATTCCTCCCGCCATCACAATTTGAAGGCCTTTTTCTTTCAACGGCCCATACTGATGAAGATATTGAAAAAACAATCCAGGCAGCTGAGAAAGTATTCGCTGAGATCAGCCGCGGATAAAGTGAAAACCGGTATCAAGGGTATCCTTGGGCCGGTTTTTTCTGTGTACTCCCACTCATATTTCCTCCAGTTCATACATACACCTTTAGTGACATCTAATTTTAAGGATTAGATGAAAGGAGGATATGAACTTGCCGCAAAATCATCGATTGCAATTTTCTGTAGAAGAATCGATCTGTTTCCAAAAAGGACAGGAAGTTTCTGAACTGCTTTCTATTTCATTAGATCCTGATATTAGGGTTCAGGAAGTCAATGATTATGTATCAATCAGAGGATCGCTTGAACTTACAGGTGAGTACAACATAGATCAAAACAAACATACCGAAGAGCTTTATACTGATAAGCGGTTTGTTGAAGAAGTCAGAAAGAGAGAGGATGGAAGCGCGGAACTGACTCACTGTTTTCCTGTGGATATTACCATTCCTAAAAATAAAGTGAGCCATTTACAGGATGTCTTCGTCTTTATTGACGCATTTGACTATCAATTAACCGATTCGCGCATTTTAACGATTCAGGCTGATTTAGCGATCGAAGGGCTTTTGGATGATACAGCAGATAAAGAGCCGGAGATTCCTCTGTACGAAGCGCCTGCTGCAATTAGGGAGGAAGAGCTTTCTGAACCGCCGATCCAAAGTGTATTAGAAACGAATGCGCCTCCGGAAGAGCAAGCGGAATTAAGGGATGAACCGCCAGAACTTTTTATCTCGAAAGTGGGGATCCGTGAAGAACTGGAAACAGAAAAAGCAGCATCTGCACCCCTGGAATCAATTGCCTTAGAACCAGAGTCGCGAGAAAGTGCGAAAGCTCCGACTCGTGCAGAGCCGGAAACAGGAGAAGCTGAGCCACAATCAGAAGCTTTAGAAAAAGAGATTCAAGGGATGGTTTATGCCGAAAAGGAAACGCCGGAGCCAGCAGCTGCAACAGCAGTTGTTCGTGAAGAAGCGGACTCTGCAGCGGAGGCTGAGCAACATGCAGAGAGTGTGAGTTCTAAGGAAGAAGGAGAAACATCAGTGTCTCCTACTCTTGAATATGCGCTGCGCCAAGAGGGTCAAAATGAAGAAGCGGCTCAATCGGAGCACGCTGAGCCCGCGCTTCGTCAAGAAGAGAAAGCAGCGGCTCACCTGGAGCGCGCTGAGCCCGCGTTCCGTCAAGAGGCGGAAGCAGCAGCTCAATCGGAGTACGCTGAGCCCGCGCTTCGTCAAGAAGAGAAAGCAGCGGCTCACCCGGAGCGCGCTGAGCCCGCGCTTCGTCAAGAGGCGGAAGCAGCAGCTCAACCGGAGTGTCCTGAGCCAGCACTCCGTCAAGAAGATGAAAAAGCGGCTCACCCGGAGTACGCTGAGCCCGCGCTTCGAGAAGAGAGAGAAGCAACCCAACCGGAGCACGCTGAGCCTGCGCTTCGTCATGAAGAGGATGAAGCTTCGGAGCCTGTATCTGAGTCCGTTCTCTCCATCGAAGAAAGCAGAGAGAAGAAATCGGTGTCAGCGCCATATACGGAGGATGACGAAGCGTTACAGCTTCATTTCAATCAAAAAGCCAGCTCAGACGAGACGCCTCAAAAAGAGCTTACAACGGTATACCGCACCTTCGTGCCCGAACAAGAAGAGGAAGATTCTTTTTATTCCATGCCTAAACTGCTGGAAAAGGAAGAACAAGAGGAAGAAAGCTTTGAAATTGAAGTGAGAAAAATACCTTCGGCTGAAGAGCCTGAGGAAGAAACTCCTTATCAATCCTTCCAGCTGACTGCCTCTGAGACAGAAAGGAAGGAAGCGGATGCTGTTCCTAGGGTTGCTCCTGCTGCTGAAACAAAGGAGCCTCAAACAAAGGAAAGTGATAATTCTCTTTATTTAACAAAACTCTTTACGAGAGAAGAGGATGAGTTTTCGAGAATGAAAATATGTATTGTTCAGCAGGAAGATACGATCGAACGTTTATGTGAACGGTATGAAATCACCTCCCAGCAGCTAATCAGAATGAATTCATTAGCCTTGGACGATGAGTTGAAAGCAGGACAGATCCTCTATATTCCACAATATAACAACAGCCATGCGTAAGCCGTAAGCAATCGGAAAATGTGGTGAATGGAATGGAAGATACCCGAACGGTTCTTCAGGAGTACGGACTGACTGCTCAATTTATTGAGCCTGTCAGTCCTCTAGTGTGGAAAGTGTATACAGACTACGGTGTATTTGCCCTGAAAAAATTGAAGGCGGCTCGCGGAAAACAGTTTACAGATCACATGGTGGCGATTGAGGAAAAAGGTTTCCGGTCGTTTGTCCCCATTTACAGAACAAATAGCGGAGAGTTTTTCTCCGGCGTACAATCAGGAAATTCCTATTATTTAATGCCTTGGCTCCAATTTGACCAGGAGGAAGAACGGGATCAGAAACATGATTACTTATTTAGAGAAACAGCCCGTCTTCACGAGAGAACCGTGCAGGAAATGAAAGTCAGCCGGGATGACATTGAACGTTATTACGGACAAACGAAAAAACAGTGGGAACAGGATAAAATATTCTATGAACAGTTTGTTGATAGAGCGGAGAAGGAATGGTATCTTTCTCCTTTTGAACTACAGGCAGCAACCTATTTTTCAGAAACCATTTCCGCGGTGAACTTTGCACTGGAGCGGATGGAGGACTGGTATGAGTCGGCTAAAGAAAAGGGTGTCTCGAGAGTTGTCATGAATCATGGCAGCCTGTCTATTCACCATTTTCTCTATAATGATGCAGGAACCGGGTATTTGACAAACTTTGAAAGAGCGTCTGTCGGGCCGCCGCAAAACGATTTGCTCGGCTTTTATACAAAATTGTTCAGAGGTTTGCCAAAAGCTTGTCCGGAATGCGTCGAATGGTATGATGCATACACGAAATCATTCCCTTTGCGCGAAACAGAAGCCAGTCTTTTTCTCAGCTATATGGCATATCCTGCAGCCATGTACAAGGTGCTGAACCGTTATCAAACCGGGAAGAGACAGCACGAAAAAGATGAATGCACGCATTTATTAAAGGCTTACTGGCAAATGAAAAATATTGAGCCGTTTGTGATGAAAATCCATGAGAATGAACAAGCGAAAAAATTCCAGGCTGAAAACGAGTCCACGTCTTAATGGCGCGGACTTTTTGTTTATATCCAATCTAAATGCAGGGCGCAAGCTAACAAGATTAGGATGGCAAGCAGCAAAACATCAAAGGTTGTCGGAAAGAAAATGGTTCTAATTCCTTGGAAAATCGTAATGGGAATAATCACTTGTGCGGATACAAGCCGAATTTGCCTCACCCACGGCGGCAGCGAATAAGAGCTGAAACGTTTCTTCACGGTGCATCCTCCTCTGCGCATTTATAAGCATCATATGCCAACTTTTGCAATAGGAGCCTGCCCATATGTATAGAAAACGGCGTTTTTGGAAAAGATGATTGACGAATCAAAAACACTTTTACTATAATAAAGAACATAAATAAAGTATATGATGAGCTGATAAATACACCTGCTTAGAACGGGAAGAGTACAAAAAAGACGCATGCAGAGAGAGAGGCCGTTTGCTGAAAGGCTTCTTATGTTGTCTGATTGGAAGGTCGCCCGGGAGCATAATTTCTTGAAAGAAGAGTAGAGAAATTCGGGAAACACCCGTTATCCGTTGTAAGTGCATGAACCGATTTAGTTCATGAAAAAAGGTGGTACCGCGAAAGAGCTTTTCGTCCTTTTACAGGGATGAGAAGCTCTTTTTTCGTTCTCAGCCATTTTTAAACATGCTGGAGGGTTATGATGGAAACGAATGAACAAACAATGCCGACGAAATACGATCCGGCAGCGGTTGAAAAAGACCGATATGATTTTTGGCTAAAAGGCAAATTTTTTGAAGCGGGCAGCGATCAGACAAAAGAGCCATATTCTGTTGTCATTCCGCCGCCAAACGTAACAGGAAGGCTTCACCTTGGCCATGCGTGGGACACGACGCTGCAAGACATTGTAACAAGAATGAAACGCATGCAAGGTTACGATGTGCTGTGGCTTCCGGGTATGGACCATGCCGGCATCGCGACACAGGCTAAAGTGGAAGCGAAACTTCGTGAAGAAGGCACATCCCGTTACGATTTGGGCCGCGAAAAATTCCTTGAAGAAACGTGGAAGTGGAAGGAAGAGTATGCTGAGTTTATTCGCAGCCAGTGGGCGAAACTAGGGCTTGGTCTTGATTATTCCCGTGAACGCTTCACGCTGGATGAAGGCTTGAGCAAAGCGGTTCGTGAAGTTTTCGTTAAGCTATATGAAAAAGGCCTGATCTACAGAGGCGAATATATTATTAACTGGGACCCTGCGACAAAAACAGCATTATCCGACATTGAGGTCATATACAAGGATGTCCAGGGCGCGTTTTATCATATGAGCTACCCGCTCGCTGACGGTTCAGGCTCAATTGACATTGCGACGACACGTCCTGAAACGATGCTCGGTGATTCAGCTGTTGCCGTTCACCCTGAAGATGAGCGCTATAAGCACCTTATCGGAAAAATGGTGCTACTGCCGATTACAAATCGTGAAATTCCAATTGTCGGTGATGACTACGTTGATATGGAATTTGGTTCAGGTGCGGTGAAAATTACGCCTGCTCATGATCCGAACGACTTCGAGCTTGGCAACCGCCACAATTTAGAACGCATTCTTGTCATGAATGAAGATGGAACGATGAATGAAAATGCTCTTCAATATCAAGGTATGGATCGTTTTGAATGCCGCAAAAAGCTCGTAAAAGATTTACAGGAGGCGGGAGTTCTCTTCAAAATCGAGGATCATATGCATTCTGTCGGCCATAGTGAACGAAGCGGGGTTGTTGTTGAGCCTTATCTTTCTACTCAATGGTTTGTGCGCATGCAGCCGCTTGCTGATGCTGCGATTGAGCTGCAGAAGAAAGACGAAAAGGTCAACTTTGTGCCTGACCGTTTCGAAAAAACGTATTTACACTGGATGGAAAACATTCGTGACTGGTGTATTTCCCGTCAGTTGTGGTGGGGCCACCGCATTCCTGCTTGGTATCATAAAGAAACAGGCGAGCTTTACGTCGGACTTGAAGCGCCTGAGGACAGCGAAAAGTGGGAACAGGATACTGACGTACTGGATACGTGGTTCAGTTCTGCACTCTGGCCGTTCTCCACGATGGGTTGGCCTGATGTAACGGCTGAAGACTTTAAACGTTACTATCCGACAGACGTTCTCGTGACAGGGTACGACATCATTTTCTTCTGGGTATCACGCATGATTTTCCAAGGGATTGAATTTACAGATGAGCGCCCGTTTAAAGACGTTTTAATCCATGGCTTAATTCGTGACGAGCAAGGCCGGAAAATGAGTAAATCTCTTGGCAACGGTGTCGATCCGATGGATGTCATTGACAAGTACGGAGCAGATTCTCTGCGTTATTTCCTTGCCACAGGAAGCTCTCCCGGCCAAGATCTGCGCTTTAGCTATGAAAAAGTGGAATCGACATGGAATTTCGCCAACAAAATTTGGAATGCCTCCCGGTTTGCATTAATGAACATGGATGGCTTAACATACGATGGGCTTGATCTGTCAGGTGAAAAATCAGTCGCTGACAAGTGGATTTTAACGCGATTAAATGAAACGATTGAGCATGTGACTCAGCTTGCTGATCGATATGAATTTGGTGAAGTCGGACGCCATTTATACAACTTTATTTGGGACGATTTCTGTGATTGGTATATTGAAATGGCGAAGCTTCCGCTTTACGGAGAGGACGAAGCGGCTAAGAAGACAACTCGTTCCATCCTTGCTTATGTACTGGATCAAACGATGCGCCTGCTCCATCCATTTATGCCATTCTTAACGGAGGAAATTTGGCAGCACCTTCCTCATCAAGGAGAATCCATTACAGTCAGTCAATGGCCTGTTGTCGTACCGGAGCATACCGATACTGAAGCGGCAGCTGACATGAAGCTTCTTGTTGAGCTGATCCGTTCTGTGCGCAATATCCGCAGTGAAGTCAATACGCCAATGAGCAAGCAGGTTGAATTGTATATTAAAACAAGCACAGACGAAATAGCGGCCCGCCTCGAAGCGAACCGTTCATATGTTGAACGTTTTACGAATCCGAGCGTGCTTAAAATCGGCACGGATATTGAGGCCGTTGATAAAGCGATGACGGCTGTTGTCTCAGGAGCAGAGGTGATTCTTCCGCTTGAAGGCTTGATTAATATTGATGAAGAGATTGCCCGCCTGCAAAAAGAATTCGATAAGCTGACAAAAGAAGTCGAGCGCGTCCAAAAGAAACTTGGAAATGAAGGATTTATCAAAAAAGCGCCTGCGCACGTAATTGATGAAGAACGTGAAAAAGAAAAAGATTATGTGGCAAAGCGTGATGCTGTTCAAAAACGAATGGCTGAACTGAAGGGCTAATGAATGCCGAGGCGGTTTCTAGAGAAACCGCCTTGTCTTATAAAAGAGGGGATTATCATTGTTTACTGCATATGAAGAAGCGCGCAGCTGGATTCACGGGCGGCTGAAATTCGGAGTGAAGCCCGGACTCGGCCGAATGAAGCAGCTGATGGCGCGGTTAGGCCATCCTGAAAAGAAGATTCGCGCGTTCCACGTAGCAGGGACAAACGGAAAAGGATCAACTGTCGCATTTATTCGTTCTATGCTGCAAGAAGCCGGGTATACGGTTGGAACGTTTACGTCACCTTATATCATTACGTTTAATGAACGGATCAGCGTTAACGGGACACCGATTTCAGATGAGGAATGGACGGCACTCGTCAATCATATCAAACCGCATGTTGAAGCGCTGGATCACACAGAGTACGGACAGCCGACAGAATTTGAAATGATGACGGCTTGTGCGTTTTTATATTTTGCCGAGTTTCATAAGGTCGACTTTGTTATTTTTGAAACAGGTCTGGGCGGTAGATTCGACTCTACGAATGTGGTTGAACCGCTGTTAACATTGATAACAAGCATCGGGCATGACCATATGAACATTTTGGGCAACACTATTGAAGAAATTGCAGGAGAAAAGGCCGGCATTATTAAAGAGAGTATTCCAATCGTTACAGCTGTTACTCAGCCGGAAGCCGTACAGGTCATACGTCATGAAGCTGAACGACATGCTGCGCCGTTCCAATCATTACATGATTCATGTGTTATTTCCAATGAAGCGTCTCTGCCTGCCGGAGAACAGTTTTCATTCAAAACGGGCGAGAAATATTATGAAGATATTCAGACATCTCTGATCGGAACCCATCAAAGACAAAATGCGGCTTTGTCCATTTTAGCTGCTGAGTGGCTCAATAGGGAGAATATTGCCCATATCAGTGATGAAGCGTTAAGAAACGGACTTGTACAGGCTGCTTGGCCGGGTCGGTTAGAGCTTGTTCAGGAACATCCGCCGGTATACTTAGATGGTGCGCATAATGAAGAAGGCGTTGAGAAGCTGGCGGAAACGATGAAACAGCGTTTCCCTGATTCCCGCATTTTTGTGGTGTTTAGCGCGTTAAAGGACAAACCGTATCAAAACATGATTAAGAAACTGGAAACCATAGCGCATGCGATTCATTTTGCTGCTTTTGATTTCCCGCGTGCTTCTCTTGCGAAAGATCTTTATGATACAAGTGAAATCAGCAATAAAAGCTGGAATGAGGATCCGGACAAGGTAATCGAATTCATCGAAAGCAAAAAGGGCTCAAATGATATTGTGCTGGTTACCGGATCGCTCTATTTTATTTCTGACATTCGCAAAAGGTTAAAATAAAGGCGTCAAGCCCCTGCAGAATCGAAAATGAGATTTTGCAGGGGTTTTTTACGCATAAAATCAAAATTTCCTGAGTGGTGTTTAGGCAAGCCATTCTGCTACAATCCATACCAGTATCTTGTAAAGGTGTGTTGTCAATGCTCCCCATTCTTTTTATCCTCGGGCTGATCCTTGGTTCGTTTTATTATACGGCCGGGTGCCGTATCCCCTTGCATAAATCTATTGTCAAACCCCGTTCGGCATGCTCGTTTTGCCGGCAGACATTAACTCCAGCAGAATTAATTCCCATCCTGTCATTTCTATTCCAAAAAGGAAAATGTAAAAGCTGCGGGCATAGAATTTCTTTTATGTATCCCGCGGCAGAGCTTGTGACAGCGTGTTTATTTGCCGCCGCAGGAATACGCTTTGGCTCGTCTTTGGAGCTGTTTCCCGCTGTCGTGTTTATCTCTCTTCTGATCATGGCAGCAGTGACAGATATTCATTTTATGCTGATTCCAAATAAAATATTGATTTTCTTTCTTCCCTTTTTGGGTGCTGCCAGATTGATTTCTCCGCTTGATTCCTGGTATGCCGGTCTGTTAGGTGCGGCTGCCGGATTTGTATTTCTGGCTTTATTTGCGGCACTCACCCGGGGCGGGATAGGAGGAGGAGATATTAAATTATTTGCGGTCATTGGCTTTGTGCTAGGTATGGAAATGCTGGCAGCTGCCTTTTTCTTTTCCGTTTTCATAGGTGCATTGTATGGATCGGCAGCTGTCCTGACTGGAAGACTCGCCAAAAGGCAGCCGCTTCCCTTTGCCCCCGCAATTGCGGCTGGGAGTATTTTAGCCTATTTATACGGCGACTCTATTATTTCTTTTTATATAAAGATAGCATTAGGCTGACCGCTGAAAAATTTGACGAACGTTTTTTGGACAAGACGACAAAAGTCTTGTTCTTTTTTTTTCGCCTGTGCTAAAGTGTGTAGCATGAAAAGCCGACAAGAATGGTCAAGCAAACGAAGGGAGGAAGCGGAATTGAAAAAAAGGAAGAATAAAAAAAACAGTAAAGCCGCAGAAAAAGCCCTCAAGGTGACGATTAATGGAAAAGAAGAGACGGTTTACGAGCAAGAGACGCCTGAAACTGAGACGGAAAAAAACATGACATTTTCAAATTGGGAGGAAAAGAGAAAGGCAGAACAAGAGGTCGCAGCATCCCATGAACACCCTGATGAAGATGAATTTAACTGGGATTCCGAGGAGGACAAGGTGTTTAAAGAGGATCCAAAAGTCGTTCCGCCCTATCAAAAAAAGAAAACAAACCTGTATGCAAAAGGAAAAGCGGGGACAGCCAAACCCGTAAAAAGAGTGGCGGCGACGATTGCCTTTGCAGCTGTCATAGGCACCGGATTAGGTTTATTCGCGTTGAACATCTCGGGCAATAAAGAAGCGGCGGCACCAGCTTCTTTAGATGGTTCCCTGGGCAGCCAAACAGCGAAGGCCGGAGATACTTCTGCTGATAAACAAAGCACAGGCGCGGAAAAGCAGGCGGCGCCTGCTGAAGGTACATATAAAACATACGCTGTACAAGCCGGAAAATTCTCAAATGAAAAGGGTGCCGAAACGTTAGCAGAACAATTGACCGAAAAAGGTTATTCCGCCGTTTCGCTGTCAAAGGATGACGGGTATACGTATGTCATCGCGGGTTTAGCTAGTGATAAGGACGTGTCACAACAGTTAGGGCAGCTTTTAATCGATAGTGATTTTGAAGCTTGGGGAGGCAAAGAGCTTTCCTTATCAATAGAGCAAGAGATGACAGATTCCTTCAAGGAGACAGCGAAGCTTGCAGCAAAAGCGATTCTCGGCGAAGACATTACAAAGGCGAGTGTGGAGAAAATAGAAAAGTCTCTCGGTCATAATGAAGCGTCTGAAACAGGGGAGAAAAAAGCGATTTTGCAGGCGTTAGAAGAATTAGAGGACCCAAGTGCTGAAGCCGGTTGGAAGGCTCAGCAGCAGCTGTTAGCCGTCATTCAATAAGCGAAAGTACGTGAGCCTACGTCCTTTAGTGACAGGCTTTTTTTATTTTGTCATGAAAAAGTTATTTTTCAGAAATTGTGACAAGCCTCATGATTTGATAGGATAAACAAGTATCTTTTTTTCTTAAGCAAACCCTGAAAGGATGACGAACATGACAAAGCCGCTAATACTTGCGTCACAATCTCCGCGCAGGAAAGAACTCCTCGATCTTCTCCAGCTGCCCTACTCCATTATTGTCAGTGAAGTAGAGGAAAAATTAAATCGAAACTTTTCACCAGAAGAAAACGTCCAATGGTTGGCAAAACAAAAAGCTAAGGCTGTGGCTGATCTCCATCCGCACGCAATCGTTATTGGCGCTGATACAATGGTATGCATGGACGGCGAATGTCTCGGCAAACCGCAAGAGCGGGAAGAAGCTGCTTCTATGCTGCGGAGGCTTTCAGGCAGAAGCCATTCAGTAATTACCGCGGTCAGTATACAAGCCGAAAATCACAGTGAGACATTTTATGATAAGACAGAAGTTACGTTTTGGCCCCTCAGTGAAGAAGAGGTTTGGACTTATATTGAAACGAAAGAGCCCATGGATAAAGCAGGTGCATACGGCATCCAAGGAAGAGGCGCGCTTTTTGTAAAGAAAATAGACGGAGATTATTATTCAGTCATGGGACTCCCTATATCAAAAACGATGAGAGCTCTTCGCCATTTTGATATGAAGGCATGACGGTTCTATAAACGGGAAGGGAAAGAAAAGGAGTGCTTGGTCATACACGATCTGCCATTAAAACTCAGAGATTTCCCTACGAAAGAAAAGCCAAGAGAACGGCTGCTGAAAGTCGGAGCCGAGAACTTAGCGAATCATGAACTTTTGGCTATATTATTGCGGACAGGCACGAAACACGAGTCTGTTATGGATCTGTCCAGCCGGCTTCTGCGCTCTTTTGACGGACTGCGTCTGCTGAAAGAGGCATCTGTTGAAGAGCTGTCGAGCATCCGGGGAATCGGTATGGTAAAAGCGGTTCAAATCCTGGCGGCAGTTGAGCTTGGAAGCCGTATTCATAAATTAGCCAACGAAGAACATTTCGTCATTCGCTCCCCGGAAGACGGTGCAAATCTTGTCATGGAGGATATGCGCTTTTTAACCCAGGAGCATTTTGTCTGTTTATATTTAAATACAAAAAACCAAGTCATCCATAAACGCACCGTCTTTATCGGAAGCCTGAATTCATCTATTGTCCACCCGCGTGAGGTGTTTAAAGAAGCGTTTAAACGATCTGCCGCTTCCTTTATCTGTGTACATAATCATCCTTCTGGAGATCCGACGCCGAGCAGGGAAGATATTGAAGTGACAAGGCGGCTGTTTGAATGCGGAAACCTGATTGGCATCGAGCTGCTTGACCATTTGGTGATCGGGGACAAAAAATTTGTGAGTTTAAAGGAAAAAGGATATTTGTAACACTTTTTTTTCGTCGAATTAAGCTATAATAGAGTTTATGAGTTTTTCCCTTTAGGGTATTTTTGCTTTAAGAAAGGAAGATACATACATATGTTTGGAATTGGTACAAGAGACCTTGGTATAGATCTTGGAACTGCGAATACGCTTGTTTTTGTAAAAGGAAAAGGAATTGTTGTGAGAGAGCCGTCAGTCGTCGCTTTGCAAACGGATACGAAGTCGATTGTTGCTGTCGGAAATGATGCGAAAAATATGATCGGACGGACACCGGGCAACGTTGTGGCTCTTCGCCCGATGAAAGACGGCGTTATCGCTGATTATGAAACAACGGCTACTATGATGAAATATTACATCAATCAAGCCATTAAAAATAAAGGCATGTTTGCCAGGAAACCATATGTGATGGTTTGTGTACCATCAGGCATTACAGCTGTTGAAGAACGCGCTGTCATCGATGCGACAAGACAAGCGGGAGCGCGTGACGCCTATCCGATTGAAGAGCCGTTTGCCGCAGCAATCGGAGCCAATCTGCCTGTATGGGAACCGACTGGAAGCATGGTTGTCGATATCGGGGGCGGTACGACAGAAGTTGCGATCATTTCCCTCGGAGGCATTGTAACGTCACAGTCAATCCGCGTAGCTGGTGACGAAATGGATGAAGCAATTATCAACTACATCAGAAAAACGTACAACTTGATGATCGGTGACCGTACGGCTGAAGCGATTAAAATGGAGATCGGATCTGCAGAAGCGCCTGAAGAATCCGATAAAATGGAAATCCGCGGACGTGATTTACTGACAGGTCTGCCGAAAACAATCGAAATTACAGGAAAAGAAATTTCTAATGCTCTGCGCGACACTGTATCTACAATTGTGGAAGCAGTGAAGAGCACGCTTGAAAAAACACCGCCTGAGCTTGCAGCAGATATTATGGACAGAGGTATTGTGTTAACCGGAGGCGGAGCGCTTCTTCGCAATTTGGACAAAGTCATCAGCGAAGAAACAAAAATGCCGGTTCTTATCGCCGAAGACCCGCTTGATTGTGTAGCGATCGGAACAGGAAAAGCATTGGAGCACATCCATCTTTTCAAAGGGAAAACTAGATAATCGGGAGTTCAATAGAAGAGGTGTAACACGATGCCGAATAAACGGTTAATGCTATTACTTCTGTGTATTATCATATTGGTGGCTATGATTGGATTTTCGCTGAAGGGCGGCCGCAATACCACCTGGCCTGAGAAAGTGATCGGCGATACGACGGGAGTATTTCAAAATATTTTTCATACGCCTGCCGAGTTTTTTGCAGGGATATTTGAGAACATGAATGATTTAAAAAACACATACAAAGAAAACGAGCGTTTGAGAGAGAAGCTTGACGGACAGACCCAATATGAAGCAAAGCTTCAAGAACTTGAAGAAGAAAACAAATCCTTGCGTGACGAGCTTGGTCATGTCAGTTCGATTAAAGATTACAAGCCGATTTTAGCGACGGTCATTGCCAGAAGCCCAGATCATTGGGCGAAACAGGTCAAAATTAATAAAGGAACTCAGCAAAATGTAGCGAAAGATATGGCTGTTACAAATGAAAAAGGCGCATTAATCGGCAAGATTAAAGGCTCCGGACTTAACAATTTTACGTCTACTGTTCAGCTTTTAAGCGATACTGACCGCAATAACAGAGTCGCGACAAAAATTTCTGGAAAAAAAGGGAGCAAAGGCTACGGATTGATCGAAGGCTATGACAGAGACAAAAAACGGCTTAAGATGTCAATTATCGAGCGAAAAGATAAACAAGACGTGAAAAAAGGCGATCTTATTGAAACATCAGGAACAGGCGGGGTTTTCCCAGAAGGGCTGACAATCGGTGAAGTGACGGAGGTTGAGTCAGATTCCTATGGATTAACGAAAGTTGCTTATGTAAAACCTGCGGCTGACCTTTCCGATTTAAATAATGTGATCGTTGTTAACCGTGATGTGCCGACAGTCGATACAGAGGAGGAAGGATCGTGAAACGTTTCCTTCTCCCTTTCGTTATGATGCTTGTTTTTTCTGCGGAAAGCATTTTTACAGATCTGGTGCATTTCCCTTTCGTTACAGATGATCAGGTGCTTGTCCCGCGTTTTCTGATGCTGGTATTGATATTTATGTCGGCTTTCATCAACCAAAAACACGCGATGATTTACGGATTTATTTTCGGGCTTTTATATGACATGAACTATACAAGTCTATTAGGCGTTTATATGTTTGGGTTTGCCGGATTATGCTATTTGGCTTCAAAAGCGTTTAAAGTGCTGCATACAAACGCTTTTGTGGTAATATTAATAGCTGTTCTCGCTGTCTGCGTGCTTGAATTTTACGTATTTGGCATTCAGTCTTTGATTCATAAAGACATCATGACGTTTAACGGATTTGTGCTTGACCGGTTTATACCGACAGTTTTATTAAATATTGCAGCCGCTCTTATTCTGGTTCTGCCATTTAGATTATTTTTTATCAGTCTAAAGAAAGAATTGAGAGATGAGTAAAAAGGATTTTATCTTTTTTTGACGAAATGAGTATGTTGTTGAGGTGATATTGTGAAGACCAAAAAGCAGCAATATGTAACAATAAAAGGAACAAAGAATGGGTTAACATTGCATCTGGATGATGCGTGTTCTTTTGATGAGCTTCTCGATGGTCTTCAGAATATGCTGTCAATTGAACAATATACGGATGGTAAAGGCCAGAAAATCAGCGTCCATGTGAAGCTTGGAAATCGCTTTTTATATAAAGAGCAAGAGGGACAGCTGACCGAGTTGATCGCGTCAAAGAAGGATTTGTTTGTTCATTCTATTGACAGTGAAGTCATGACTAAAAAAGAAGCACAGCGTATGAAAGAGGAAGCTGAAATTGTTTCCGTTTCAAAAATTGTCCGGTCAGGCCAAGTGCTGCAGGTAAAAGGAGATTTGCTCCTGATCGGGGATGTGAATCCAGGCGGAACAGTCAGGGCCGGAGGGAACATTTTCATTCTGGGCTCCCTGAAAGGAGTCGCGCACGCCGGATGTAACGGGAATAATCAAGCGGTCATCGCCGCCTCTGAAATGCTGCCGACACAATTAAGAATCAATCACGTGTTAAATCGCTCCCCAGACCACATTCAAAAAGGGAACGAAATGGAATGTGCTTACTTAGATACAGACGGAAATATGGTCATTGAACGCCTTCAACATTTGGCTCATTTAAGACCTGATCTAACAAGGCTTGAGGGAGGAATGTGAATTGGGTGAGGCTATCGTAATAACTTCGGGAAAAGGCGGAGTAGGTAAAACGACAACATCTGCGAACCTCGGTACCGCCTTAGCCATTATAGGGAAGCGTGTATGCTTAGTAGACACTGATATAGGGCTGCGTAACCTAGATGTTGTAATGGGTCTTGAAAATAGAATTATTTATGATCTCGTTGACGTTGTAGAGGAAAGATGCAAAATGCATCAGGCGCTCGTAAAAGACAAACGTTTCGATGATCTGCTCTATTTGATGCCCGCTGCTCAAACGAGCGATAAGACAGCTGTTGCTCCTGAACAAATCAAAAATATGGTCCAACAGCTCAAACAGGAATTTGATTATGTCATCATAGACTGTCCTGCCGGAATTGAACAAGGATATAAAAATGCCGTTTCGGGAGCTGACAAAGCCATTGTGGTCACAACGCCTGAAATCTCAGCTGTTCGTGATGCTGACCGTATTATAGGGCTGCTTGAGCAAGAGGAAAACATTGAACCGCCGCGTCTCGTTGTCAACAGAATCAGAAATCACCTGATGAGAAACGGTGACTCGATGGATATCGATGAAATCGTACAGCATTTGTCGATCGATTTGCTCGGAATCGTGGCCGATGATGATGAAGTCATTAAAGCGTCCAATCACGGCGAACCGATTGCAATGGACCCGAAAAACCGCGCTTCCATTGCCTATCGCAACATTGCCCGCCGCATTTTAGGTGAATCGGTTCCTTTGCAGATGCTTGAAGAGCAAAACAAAGGAATGATGGCTAAGATTAAGTCATTTTTCGGAGTAAGATCATAATAGAATCAAAGAGAAGAATCTGACAAAGCAAATGCTGTGTCAGATTTTTTTATTGTCTGCTTTGTGCTTGAGTAAAACGAATATTTGCCATGGACAAGACATATGATGTACAAACCCTACGAATGCAAAGGATGATGGCAATGAGTCACAGAGCAGATGAAATCAGAAAACGGTTAGAGAAAAGAAGAAAACAGCTTACCGGCTCAAAACGTTCCTCTACTCAGACAGTTTCTGAAAAGCAGCCCCCCCCGTCCTGGGTGAAGGTAACCGATGAGGAAAAGCATGGAAATCTTCCGGTCTATGAAGATAGCATCTCAACATTCAACGGAAAACACCCTCTGGTGAAAACAGATTCAATAATCTTGAAATGTCTTCTATCGGCTTGCCTTGTTCTCGTTTCCGCCATAGCCTATAAAACAAACATTGGGCCTGTCAGCCAGATTAAACCCGCTGTTGCCAAAACCTTCGAAACTGAATTTCAATTTGCCTCAGCAAGCCATTGGTTTGAAACGAAATTTGGCAATCCTCTTGCTTTTCTGGCTCCTGAACATAAAAATAAGGATCGGCAGGTCGAAGTGAGCCAAGATCTCGTTGCGCCTGCATCCGGGAAAGTGCAGCAGGATTTTCAGGACAATGGGGAAGGGATTAAAGTCGAAACAAGCAGTGATACAATTGATAGCATAAAAGAAGGCTATGTAGTTGAAGTCAGCAAAGACAGCCAGACGGGACTGACGATTAAGGTGCAGCATGCGGACAACACCTACAGTATTTATGGCAAACTGAAAGATGTCGATGTTGCGTTATATGACTTTGTAGATAAAGGCAAAAAACTCGGCTCAATTAAATTGGATGACCATCATAAAGGGGTCTATTATTTTGCTATGAAAGACGGCGATAAATTTATTGATCCGATACAGGTGATATCATTTGAATAAATGGATTGACCTTATCTTGAAGATTCATGTGCACCCTTTTTTGTGGATTATCGCTGCGCTAGGCTTAGTCACAGGCCATATGAAAGCATTGCTATGTCTACTTCTGATTGTACTGGTCCATGAGCTGGGGCATGCTGCTCTGGCCGTGTTTTTTTCTTGGAGAATCAAACGTGTCTTTTTGCTGCCGTTTGGCGGAACGGTGGAAGTGGAAGAGCACGGGAATCGGCCGTTAAAGGAGGAGTTTGCGGTCATTATTGCCGGCCCTCTTCAGCATATCTGGCTTCAGCTTGCTGCCTGGACACTTGCAGAATTCTCAGTGATTCATCAGCATACCTTTGAACTCTTCACCTTTTATAATCTTTCTATTTTATTTGTGAATTTGCTGCCGATCTGGCCGCTTGATGGCGGAAAATTGTTATTTCTGTTGTTTTCCAAGCAGCTTCCTTTTCAAAGAGCCCACCGGCTTCATTTAAAAACATCGCTCTGCTTCTGCCTGTTGCTGGGGTGTTGGGTTTTATTTTTGGTTCCTCTGCAAATCAGCGCATGGGTTTTGTTTGTCTTTCTGGCTGTTTCTTTGTTTGAGGAATACAGGCAAAGGCATTATATCCATGTGAGATTTCTCCTTGAACGGTATTACGGAAAAAATCGTGAGCTTGAAAAACTGCTGCCGCTTACTGTAAAGGCAGAGGACAAAGTCTATCATGTGATGGCCGAGTTCAAGCGCGGATGCAAACACCCGATTATTATAGAGAAATCAGGGCAGAAACTGAGCCAGCTTGACGAGAATGAAGTCTTGCATGCTTACTTTGCTGATAAGCGGACGAATTCCTCTATGGAGGAACTGCTGCTGCCTTACTAAAATGGATTGACAAACGTCTTGTATTTTGGTATATTTTTTAATGTTATGGATGTAGCACCATTGCTACAACCGCTCAGTACAGGTGTTAAGAGCTTTAAAGCCCCCTGGTGTCTGGCGAGTCTTAGTCTAATAGGAGGTGCAGAGAATGTACGCAATCATTAAAACAGGCGGTAAACAAATCAAAGTTGAAGAAGGCCAAACTGTTTACATCGAAAAACTTGCTGCTGAAGCAGGTGAAACAGTTACTTTTGAAGACGTTTTGTTTGTTGGCGGAGACAACGTGAAAGTCGGCAACCCTACAGTTGAAGGCGCAACAGTAACGGCTAAAGTTGAAAAACAAGGCCGTGCGAAAAAAATCACTGTTTTCAGATACAAAGCAAAGAAAAACGTTCATAAAAAACAAGGTCATCGTCAGCCTTACACTAAATTGACGATCGAAAAAATCAACGCGTAAGCATGATTCAGGCAACAATCAGAAGGTCTCATGACAAAGGCATATTGTCTTTTGAAATGACAGGCCATGCCAATTTTGCTGAACATGGACAAGATCTTGTTTGTGCCGGAGTGACAGCCGTTGTGTTTGGAGCTGTTAACGCAGTCATTGTGCTCGCGGGCTTCGAGCCGCTTCTTGATATAGGGGAGGACGGGGGTTATTTTTACTTTGAATTCCCTGAATCTCTTGATCCGGAGGCACGCCAAAAAGCTCAGCTGCTGATTGAAGGCATGATTGTTTCGCTGGAGACAATCGAACGAGATTACAAAGATAACTTGCGTGTGACCACAAACATAATATAGGAGGTGAGCTACATGCTTAGATTAGATCTTCAGTTTTTCGCTTCTAAAAAAGGAGTAGGTTCTACAAAGAACGGACGTGACTCTGAGTCTAAACGTTTAGGTGCTAAACGTGCTGACGGTCAATTCGTAACAGGCGGTTCTATCCTTTACCGTCAACGCGGAACAAAAATTTACCCAGGTGAAAACGTGGGCCGCGGCGGAGATGACACTCTTTTCGCGAAAATCGACGGAACTGTTAAATTCGAACGTTTCGGACGTGACCGCAAAAAAGTGAGCGTATATCCTGTAGCTCAATAATGATTCAAAAAACTCCGGTCGATGATGACTGGAGTTTTTTTTGCAATAATGCGGAGTAAACATCAAGAATGAAATGCAGAGTATGTGCGAGCAGACCCCGCCAAGAATGAGAATATATGTCTCAAACCCACTGGATATGTTCCCCAAGCAGTAATACATAAAATGTTCTGCCTGGCTGCAAATCAACCATAGCCAGAAAAAAAGGAACATGATATTTCTGGGAAAAACAATTGTTTTTCTAACAAAGCCTTCTCTGTTATAATTCATAATACACACTTATACAGACTCCTAAATAAGAAATTAAATGATTGGGAGTGCGAAAATGAAGGATGTTTCAAAAAAACAAGAAGAAAATATAAGCGATACGGCATTAACAAACGAACTGATTCATCTGCTTGCCCATTCTCGGCATGATTGGATGAATAAGCTGCAGCTCATTAAAGGAAACTTAAGCTTGCAGAAGTATGACCGCGTTTTTGAAATGATTGAAGAAATGGTTATAGACGCAAAGCACGAATCAAAGCTCTCAAACCTGAAAACACCGCAATTGGCGTTTGATTTTCTGACGTTTAATTGGAAAACCCATTATATGACGCTTGAATATGAAGTCCTTGGAGAAATTAAGGATTTATCGGCTTATGATCAAAAGCTGACGAAGCTCGTGAGAAAGCTGTTTTCTCTGTTTGATCAAGCTGTCAGCAGAGAGAGCGAGAATCATGTAACGGTTTCGCTTCAAACGGATCATCCTGACAGACAGCTGATTATGTATCTTGATTTTCATGGCGCCTTTGCCGATCCAGCTGCTTTTGATGAGATTCGGCAAAATTGCTTTGAGGGTATTGATATCATGCGTTTTGAGATCACAGGTCATGAATGCTTGATTGAAATTGGGTTGGACTAGCGGAGTTTTTAATGGTTTAGAACGGAGGACATTATGTTTGTAGATCAGGTCAAAGTTTATGTAAAAGGCGGCGACGGCGGCAACGGAATGGTTGCGTTTCGCCGGGAAAAATATGTGCCGAAAGGCGGTCCTGCCGGCGGTGACGGAGGAAATGGAGGAGACGTCGTTTTTGAAGTGGATGAAGGTCTCCGCACCCTGATGGATTTTAGATATAAAAAACACTTTAAAGCAATTCGCGGCGAGCATGGCATGTCCAAAAACCAGCACGGCCGAAATGCTGATGATATGGTCATTAAAGTTCCACCAGGCACCGTTGTGACAGATGATGATACAAAGCAGGTCATTGCTGATTTAACAGAACACGGCCAACAGGCTGTTATCGCAAGGGGTGGGAGAGGCGGAAGAGGGAATTCCCGCTTTGCCACACCGGCTAATCCCGCGCCTCAGCTTTCAGAAAACGGCGAGCCGGGAAAAGAACGTTATGTTGTTCTTGAATTAAAAGTGCTTGCGGATGTCGGACTTGTTGGGTTCCCGAGTGTGGGTAAATCGACTTTGCTGTCTGTTGTCTCATCCGCAAAACCGAAAATTGCCGACTATCACTTCACAACGCTTGTCCCGAATCTCGGCATGGTTGAAACAGATGACGGACGCAGCTTTGTTATGGCTGATTTGCCTGGACTGATTGAAGGCGCACATCAAGGTGTCGGACTTGGCCACCAATTTTTGCGCCATATTGAACGGACGCGGGTGATTGTTCACGTTATTGACATGTCCGGTTTGGAAGGCCGCGATCCGTATGAGGATTACGTCACGATTAACCAAGAACTGAGCGAATACAATCTGCGTCTCACTGAGCGTCCGCAAATTATCGTTGCGAATAAAATGGACATGCCGCAGGCTGCGGAAAATCTGGAAGCTTTTAAAGATAAGCTTACGGATGATTACCCGGTATTCCCGATCAGTGCGGTGACAAGAGAAGGCCTTCGTGAGCTTCTGTTTGAAGTCGCCAATCAGCTGGAGAACACGCCTGAATTCCCGCTGTACGACGAGGAAGAGCTTACACAAAACCGTGTCATGTACACAATGGAGAATGAAGAAGTGCCATTTAACATTACACGCGATCCAGACGGTGTCTATGTGCTTTCTGGAGACAGTCTTGAGCGGTTATTCAAGATGACTGATTTCTCCCGTGATGAATCGGTTAAACGGTTTGCTAGACAGATGCGAGGAATGGGTGTCGATGAAGCGCTCAGAGAACGCGGAGCCAAGGATGGAGATATCATTAGGCTTCTGGAATTCGAGTTTGAATTTATTGATTAATGTGACTGAGAGGAGAGCCTGGATGTCAGGCTCTCTATTTTAAAGGGGGGGTGCAAATGAAAGAGGAGACATTTTATCTTGTCCGTGAAGATGTATTGCCCGATGCGATGAGAAAGACATTGGAAGTCAAAAAGCTGCTTGATCGAAAAAAAGCAGATTCAGTGGCAGATGCCGTTCAGAAGGTGGATTTAAGCAGAAGTGCGTTTTATAAATACAGAGATGCTGTTTTTCCATTTTATACGATGGTTAAAGAGCAAATTATCACACTTTTCTTTCATTTAGAGGATAGGTCGGGCGCGTTATCTCAGCTCCTGCAGGCGGTAGCCGATTCTGGAAGCAACGTTCTTTCCATCCACCAGACCATACCGCTTCAAGGCAGGGCGAATGTGACACTGTCTATCAGTACATCTGCAATGGAAGAGGACATTCATACGTTAATGAATAAACTCAGAAAGTTCGATTTTGTAGAAAAGGTTGAAATATTAGGTTCAGGTGCATAAGGGAGAGAATATCGTCATGAAAGTCGGTTATTTAGGTCCAGCAGCAACATTCACACATCTAGCAGTCAGTTCTTGTTTTCAAAACGGCGCCGAACACGTTGCTTACCGCACAATACCTGAGTGTATCGATGCGGCAGTTGCAGGTGAAGTTGATTTTGCTTTTGTTCCTTTAGAGAATGCATTAGAAGGATCGGTAAATGTAACGATAGACTATTTAATACATGAAAAGCCCTTGCCAATCGTAGGGGAAATGACGTTGCCAATTCATCAGCACTTGCTCGTCCACCCTTCAAGAGAGGATGCATGGAAAGAGCTCGACAAAATTTATTCGCACTCACACGCGATTGGGCAATGCCATAAATTTCTCCATTCTCAATTACCTTCCATTCCGTATGAATATGCCAATTCAACCGGAGCGGCAGCAAAGTTTGTCAGTGATCATCCTGAGCTGAATATCGGGGTCATTGCCAATGACATGGCAGCTTCTACATACGAATTAAAAATTGTCAAACGAGATATACAGGATTACAGGGATAACCATACGAGATTTGTTATCCTGTCTCCTGATGCGAACATATCATTTGAAGTGAATTCAAAACTGAGTTCAAGGCCTAAAACGACCCTCATGGTCATGCTTCCGGAGGATGAGTCCGGGGCGCTCTATAGAGTGCTGTCTGCTTTTTCTTGGAGAAACTTAAATTTGTCAAAAATTGAGTCGCGTCCAACAAAAACCGGATTAGGCCATTATTTCTTTATTATTGATATAGAAAAAGCGTTTGATGATGTATTGATTCCAGGTGCCATGCAAGAGCTCGAAGCGCTTGGCTGCAACGTGAAGCTTCTTGGTGCATATCAGTCTTACCAATGATAAAAAAGCCCAATAAAGGGCTTTTTTTAGTCTTTAATTAAAATGCCGGCTTCCTCAAGTGCTTGGCAGGCTTGATCGATGCGGTATTCATCGGGTGCTGTCAGTGTATGAAGATGCACGCCATTAGTCAGCTGTGATAAATAGGCTGCTTTCGTAGAATTGATTTTTTTGATGAAATGGCTTACTTCTTTCCGGGTCCCTACTTGGATGGCTGCCGTTAAATCTCCGTAGACGGGATGTTCAATTTTTACGTCTTTTACGGTAACACCTTCGTCCACGATGATCTGCAGTTCCTCTTCTGTCCGTTCCGGGCCGTGCAGACAAGCGATAATTCTTTCTGTCTGCTGGTGCTGCTGAGCAGATGCATCCATATACACATATCCTTGGCTTGTCGCGATAATCGGTTCATTTTTCGCTTTCAAGAGCGATATATCCTGAACAATTACCTGTCTTGAAACATTCGCTTTTTTGGCGAGTTCTCCTCCTGTTAGCGGTGATGTGGATTCTTTCAGCCACAGAAGAAGCTGGTCACGCCTGTTTGCACCCATGAGTTTTAATTCTTCGGTCAATATCAAATTCTCCTTTCTTTTGTTCCCAAAGCAATGTAAACGTATGTAACAACTGATCCAGTTGTTCAGCCGTTGTATGCCTTCCAAAAGAGATGCGGATAAATTGCAGGGCTTCTTGTTCTGTTTTTCTTAATGCTTTCATTGCTTCAGATGGTCCGTGATAACCGGCAGAACAAGCGCTGCCCGTTGAAATGCAAATATTATTCCGATTACATTCTAACATAACATATTGTCCTTCAAATGAGCGAAATAAACACCCGACAATATGGGGAAGACATTCCGTTTGTGAAGTGTCAGCCGCAAGGATTACAGGGAGAGACCGAATGCTGATTTGGTCTAAAAAGTATGTTCTTAATGTCTTATTGCGGGATAACTGTTTATCCATTTCACTCACAATTAACTCCGCAGCGGCAGTGAAGGCTCCGATCCCGGGAACATTCACCGTGCCAGCCCTGAATCCTTGTTCGTGCGTGGTAAGAGGATAGACGGGTTTCCAAGGCACATCTGGCCGAATGTAGACCGCACCTACTCCTTTAGGCCCGTGGACTTTATGGCTGGACATTGAGAGTGCATCCACCCCTAGTTGGCCTGTATAAATTGGGATTTTTCCAAACGTTTGCACAGCGTCGCAATGGAGAAGAATATCCCTTTTGTGCAGAAAGGAAGACAGACGCTGAATGGGCTGAATAATCCCGGTTTCAGAGTTGGCATGCTGAATAGATACCAGACCTGTTTCCGGGCGGATATGGGCTGCTAATATTTCCTCGGTAATAAGCCCGAATTCATTCGGTTCAATGATGGTTACATCGAATCCATGCTGTTCCAGAAATCCGGCACAATTGTGAATGGACTGATGTTCCATGGCAGTCGTAATGAAATGTCTTTTGGATTTTGGCAGTCCGTTGAGCAATGAGTGAATGGCCAGAAAATTGGACTCAGTGCCGCCGCTTGTAAAATAGATGCCGCTTGCTTCTCCGCCAATGATGTCAGCGATTTTTTCGCGGCAGTACTCCAATATGTATTTTGCTTTTCCACCTGCGTCATGCAGGCTGCTGGCATTGCCGTAAATATCCATACTGAGCTTCTGATAGACGTGAAGGGCTTCCTCACAAATAGGCGTTGTTGCTGCATAATCTAAATAAATCATCCGGTCTTACCTCCATCCGTTCTCATAAAAAACTCTTGAGTTTATTCTATCGTTGTGTAAATATAGGTGTCAAGACAGGTGTAAACAACAGGAGGGTGGCATATGTCTAAAAAGACGGTTGCAGTCATCGGTTCAGGGGCGGCGGCACTTTCCTTAGCGTCAGCGTTTCCGCCCTCATACGAAGTGACTGTCATCACAAAAAAAAGCGTCAAAAACAGCAATTCAGTCTATGCACAAGGCGGAATTGCTGCGGCTTATGCAGAGCTTGATTCAATTGAAGCCCATCTGGAGGATACGCTGTATGCCGGGTGCGGGCATAACGATCTAGCTATTGCAGCAGACGTTTTACATGATGGGAAATGGATGATTCAAAACTTATTAGAAAGAGAATTTCCATTCGATCGCAACGATCAAGGCGATGTATGTCTTGGCAGAGAAGGAGCCCACTCGCACAACCGCATTTTTCATGCAGGGGGAGACACAACAGGCAGGCTGCTTGTCGAGTATTTGCTGAAACAGGTCAACAGCAAAATCGAGTTAATCGAGCATGAAACGGCGGTAGATTTACTAATTGATCACGGACGCTGTATCGGCGTCATGACAAAAGATAGCCAAGGGCGGATCAACGTAAGGCATGCGGATGAAGTGGTGCTGGCGGCCGGCGGATGCGGGAGCCTGTTTCTTCACCATACAAACGATCCATCTGTCACAGGTGACGGTCTTTCACTGGCTTATCGGGCCGGAGCGGAACTAACTGATTTAGAGTTTACTCAATTTCACCCGACACTGCTTGTGAAACACGGTGTTTCCTACGGGCTTGTTTCTGAAGCTGTAAGAGGGGAAGGAGGATGTTTAGTTGATGAACAGGGCCGCCGGGTTATGGCTGAACGGCATCCTTTAGGTGACCTGGCTCCAAGGGACATCGTCTCACGGGTAATTCATGAAGAAATGGCAAAAGGAAACAGCGTTTATATCGACTGCAGCGCGATTTCTGATTTCGAAGCGCGTTTCCCTACCATCACCGCTATTTGTGAAAAAGCAGGGGTTGATATAAAAAGCGGAAAAATACCTGTTGCCCCAGGAATGCATTTCTTGATGGGAGGTGTTTTAGTTAATCAATGGGGGGAAACGACAGTTCCGGGGCTTTATGCAGTTGGTGAGACCTCATGCACCGGTTTACACGGAGCAAACCGGCTTGCGAGCAATTCCTTATTAGAGGCCCTGGTGTTTGGAAAAAGGGCAGCAGAGCATATGATGCAAAAACCGGCTTATTACAGCCGATATCAATCTGCTCCACAAACTGTAGTATACAGGGTGCCGAATACAGAGATGTATGAATTGCAAAGCAGAATGACAAACCACATGTCCATCTTGCGGGAACAAAGCAGTTTGGTTGAGCTAAGCAACTGGCTTCATATGCTGCCTTATCAGGAAGTAAATGTGAAGGATATCACAATATCTCAGCTGGAGCTTACTCATTTATGGCAGGTTGCAAAACTAATGACATCGTCCGCGCTTTTGAGGGAGGAAAGCAGAGGGGCCCACTTTCGCACCGACTTTCCTCACTCTGATGAGCGCTGGCAGGGAAGACAAATTGTCCATACAAAAACCGGAACAAAGATTAGAAAAAACGAGGGGATTTGGAAAAATGAATCATGTACAGCTGAAAAAAATGCTGAATCACTTTTTTCTTGAGGATATAGGGATGGGGGATCTTACATCGCAGTCTATATTTGGAGAACAGAGCTGTGAAGCAAAGATTGTTGCAAAGTCAGATGGCATCTTTGCGGGAGCTGCCGTGATAAAAGAAGGCTTTATGTTATTAGACGAAGATGTTCAAACCCGTTTACATAAAACAGATGGAGACATTTTGCGAAAAGGTGAAGTGATTGCCGTGTTACGCGGTCCGGCAGCTGCGCTTCTATCAGGAGAGCGGGTCGTATTAAATCTTATTCAGAGGCTTTCTGGAATTGCGACGATGACAGGGGAGGCTGTTCGGCGGCTGGATGATGAACAGATTGGAATTTGTGACACGAGAAAAACAACACCAGGGTTGAGAATGCTGGAGAAATACGCTGTCAAAGCCGGCGGCGGGTCTAATCACCGGTTCGGCTTATATGACGGCATCATGATCAAAGATAATCATATTGCGGCCTGCGGCTCTATTACAGAGGCGTGCCAAAAAGCGCGCCGAGCCGCTGGGCATATGGTGAAAATCGAAGTGGAAATTGAAACGGAGGAACAGCTGCGGGAAGCAATAGATGCAGGAGCGGATGTTATTATGTTTGACAACTGTCCGCCAGAGACAGTCCGCCATTTCGCAACTCTCACACCGGACCATATCAAAACTGAAGCTTCAGGAGGGATTACGTTAGAAACTTTGGCTGCTTTTAAAGGGACGGGTGTGGATTATATATCATTAGGATTTCTGACACATTCGGTCAAGAGTTTAGATATCAGCATGGATGTCACATTATCAAATGAATCTGTGGAGGAATGCCATTATGTCAATTCTTGATGTGATAAAACAATCGAATGATATGATGCCTGAAGGTTACAAAGGAATGTCGAGAAAAGATATGGAAACTCGTGTTGCCGCCATTAAGAAAAAGTTCGGCAGCAGGCTCTTTATACCGGGCCATCATTATCAAAAAGATGAAGTGATACAATTTGCTGATCAAACAGGCGATTCCCTTCAACTGGCTCAAATCGCGGAAAAAAATAAAGATGCGGATTATATTGTATTTTGCGGTGTGCACTTTATGGCAGAGACCGCTGATATGCTGACAGGCGCGGAACAAACGGTTATCCTGCCCGATATGAGAGCAGGGTGTTCTATGGCGGATATGGCTGACATGCAGCAGACTAATAGGGCGTGGGAGAAGCTTCAGCATACTTTCGGAGATACGATCATACCTTTAACGTATGTAAACTCCACTGCGGAGATCAAGGCTTTCGTCGGTAAGCATGGCGGGGCGACCGTGACTTCTTCAAACGCGAAAAAAGTGCTTGAATGGGCGTTTACACAGAAAAAACGAATTTTATTTTTGCCTGATCAGCATTTAGGGAGAAATACGGCTTATGATCTAGGCATTAGGCTTGAAGATATGGCTGTGTGGGATCCGATAAAAGAAGAATTAGTTACCGAATCTGAGCATAAGAATGTGAAAGTGGTTTTGTGGAAAGGGCATTGCTCAGTTCACGAAAAATTCACTGTGAAAAATATCTATGATGTGAAAGAGCGAGACCCTGACATTCGGGTCATTGTACACCCGGAATGCTCACATGAAGTCGTAACGCTAAGTGACGACAGCGGTTCAACAAAATATATTATCGATACAATCAACCAGGCTTCGGCGGGAAGCAAGTGGGCAATCGGAACAGAGATGAATCTTGTCCAGAGGATCATTCACGAGCACCCTGATAAACAAATCGAATCACTTAACCCTGACATGTGCCCGTGTCTGACAATGAATCGAATCGATTTGCCGCATTTGCTGTGGTCTTTGGAACAAATAGAAAAAGGAGATCCGTCAGGCGTGATCAAGGTGCCGAAAGCCATTCAGCAAGATGCCCTCCTTGCCCTGAACCATATGCTTTCGATTACGTAGAATCAGAAATATTTCCCCTCCTGACTCATAACTTCTTTTGTTTGGGCATATGTTGTGAAGAAACATATTGTAATCTCAGCTGAACTGTTCACGTTTTGCATAGGAGGGGAAAACGTTGAAAATCCATATCGTTCAAAAAGGCGATTCGCTCTGGAAAATAGCTGAAAAATACGGAGTTGATATTGAGGAAGTGAAAAAACTCAATACGCAGCTTAGCAATCCAGACTTAATCATGCCTGGAATGAAAATAAAAGTGCCGTCTGAAGCTGTCCCAGTCAGAAAAGAGCCATTAGCAGGCAAAAGTCCGGCATCGGCCGGAAGTATGAAGCAAGAACATCCATATGCGAAAGAAAAGCCTAAGTCCGTTGTTGACGTAGAAGACACAAAGCCGAAAGAAAAGGAGTCTGTGCCGTATGTCCCGCCGATGCCTAATTTGCAGGAAAATGTATACCCTGAGGCTGATGTGAACGATTACTATGATATGAAACAGCTTTTCCAGCCGTGGTCGCCTCCTAAACCGGAGGAGCCGAAAAAACATCATGACGGAAATATGGATCATATGCATCACATGCAAGATCAATTTCCACAACAGGAGGCTATGAGTAATATGGAAAATGCAAATTATCCAAATATGCCTAATATGCCAAAGGCGCCAGAGGTAGGCGGTATGGAAGAAGAAAATATTCATCACACAGTTCCGAATATGCCGGGGCCGGCTGTTCAGCCTTATTATCATTATCCGGCTCACTGCGTCCCATGTCCGGTCCCAATTTCACCAGTCCTTCCGGGATCAGGATTATGCTACCCGTACTATCCGGCACAAGCTTATCCAATGGTTCAGCCTTATGGATACCAGCCAAGCTTTGTATCGCCTCAGTATGATCCGGGCCAATTTGAAAACCAGCATCATGAAAACAGCCATCACGGACATTACGGTTCATACGGAGCGCCTCAATACGCATCTCCGGCTTATGGATCTCCGTATGGACAAATGCCCTATGGCCCTTATTATGGGAGTCCTCAAGTGATGGGAGCATACCAGCCGTCTGCGGCTCCTGGCTACATGCCATACAATGATCCCGACGATTGCGGCTGTGACGATAATCATCAGCCATATTTCTCCGCACCTGGCTATTCGGGAGCTTATGGAAACCCTTATATGCCACCGTATGGCGTAGCTAACCCAAACCCAAATCCATATGCGGCCGGAGCTTCTATGCCAATGGCGAATCAGCCTTCTGTCAACCAAATGTTTGGCCGGCCGGAAGAAGAAAATGAGTGATGATTTGGAACGATGTAAATCGTTCCTTTTTTTGTTTCGCGCAGACTATTGCCAAATGGACAGAACTGACAAGCTTAACATGCCCCTCGGACGCGCATGATAATACAGAGCAAACATGCTCAATTCGTCCACGGGGGGTTTTTCCATTGGGTAAAAAAATGACGATCGCGAGCTTGATTTTAATGACAGCCGGCTTAACAGCATGCGGAGCAAACGATAATGCTCAGAATGATACGCGCAATAACGGCAATACCCGTCCAATTGGATATTATACAAATGAAAATGATGCTGACAGACAGGGAGAAGGAGTCGACAACGATGGTCCTGTTACAGAATTAATGGAGGACCAGAACGACGGTAATCGAAACACGACTAATGTGAATAACCGTAACGGTGTTACTGCTGATGATCGTGTTCCCTTGGCAACTGACGGAACAAATAACTACACCAATAACAGAAACATGAACCGAAATGCGACAAACAACGGATATGAAAACCAGGAAAACAGAAGACTGGCTGCAAAAATTGCCAACCGGGTGAAACAAGTCAAAAACGTCATTGACACACAAGTAATGGTAACGGATGACAAAGTGGTTGTCGCAGTCAGAAGCCACAGAGAGTTCACTCAGTCCGACAGGGATAATGTTACGAAAGCTGCACGCAACTATGCGAATGGCCGTGACGTTCAAGTATCGACAGATAAAGGGCTGTTCAGAAAGCTGCACAAAATGAACACCCGCTAGACTGTAAGGCTGCCGCTCGGCAGCCTTTTTCTTTGCATCAGTGAAAAACAAACATTAAAGTGTACATAGAAAATGATAAAAGAAGGTGAAAGCATGGCTGGCCATTCCAAGTGGAAAAACATACAAAAAAGGAAAAATGCGCAGGATGCAAAGCGCGGAAAAATATTTATGAAGCTTGCGAAAGACATCTATGTGGCAGCGAGAGAAGGGGGAGCTGATCCCGAAACAAATTCAGCATTGCGTCTTGTCATCGAAAAAGCAAAAGGCGCCAATATGCCGAATGAAAATATAGACCGTGCCATTCAAAAAGCCGCTGGGAACCAAGACGGAAGCAGCTATGAGGAAATTACCTATGAGGGCTACGGCCCATCCGGGGTTGCCGTCATGGTTGAATGTGTTACAGATAACAAAAACAGAACAGCTTCAAATGTGCGGACATCATTTCATAAAAATGGCGGAAGTTTGGGGGAAAACGGATGTGTGTCCTTTTTATTTGAACGGAAGGGATTTATGACGATTGACCGTACAGAACATCAAATAGATGAAGATGAGCTCATGCTTGATGTGCTGGAAGCAGGTGGAGAAGAGCTGCAGACAGAAGAAGATCATTATGTGGTATTAACGGAGCCCGAGCGTTTTGAAGGCGTAAAAACAGCTCTCGAATCGAACTATCCAATTTCTTCGGCAGAGGTGACCATGCTTCCGAAAACATATGCGGAAGCCGATGATCAGGCTGTTGAGAAGCTGGAAAAATTGATCGACATCCTTGAAGATGACGATGATGTTCAAGAAGTATATACAAATTGGCGCTCATAGAAAAACGGGCTCGATATCATACCGAGCCCGTTTTGGTGTATTCAAGAGACACGCTCATTTTCCTGTGTGTATTCTTTCTCCCAGAAATCAGCGTTTTTGATGCCCAGCGCTTTCGGATTAAAGACCGGGTCTAAGCCCTGCTTCTTTTGGCGCTCATAATCCTTTAAAGCGATTAGCGCTGGCTTGGCAAGCAGTACGATCGCAATGACGTTCAGCCATACCATAATGCCAAGCCCTGCATCACCTAATGCCCAAGCAAGTGAAGCTGTTTTTACTGTTCCGTAGAAGGTCGCGGCTAAAATAATCAGTTTTAATCCAAATATGGCCCATTTGCCATCCCTGCCTCGGGCTAAATAGGCGATATTTGTTTCTGCGATATAGTAATACGCCATAATCGTTGTAAATGCGAAGAAGAATAAAGCGATAGCAACAAAACCAGCGCCAAATCCGGGAAGGACGTTGTCAATGGCCGCTTGAGTGAAACCAGGTCCAGCCTCTACGCCTTTAAGATGATGTACGATAAAAGAACCATCTGCAGATTGGGTATTGTACATCCCGGTAAATAGGATCATGAAAGCTGTAGCGGAACACACAAATAAGGTGTCAATATAAACCGAAAATGCCTGAACCAGCCCCTGTTTGACCGGATGGGAAACTTCTGCGGCCGCCGCCGGATGCGGGCCTGTTCCCTGGCCGGCTTCGTTTGAGTAAATGCCTCGTTTGACACCCCAAGAAATCGCCATGCCGATTAGGCCGCCAAAAGCGGAATCCAATGCAAACGCGCTTTTGAAAATTAATGAAATCACTGCAGGCAATTCAGAAATATTCATAACAATAATGATGAAAGACAGCAGGATATAGCCAATGGCCATAAACGGAACAATCATTTGCGCAGCACTGGCAATACGCTTGATGCCGCCAAAAATGATAAATCCTAACAATAAAACGAGAACACCGCCTGTGATGGCAGGAGAAATGCCAAATGCATTTTGGACGCCGGCCGCAATAGAGTTGGACTGTACGCCCGGCATCAGCAGGGCCATTGCAATAAGGGCAGCGGCGGCAAATATGATGGCAAACCACTTAATGCCTAATCCTTTTTCGATATAATAAGCGGGGCCGCCTCGATATTGGCCGTCTTGTTTCACTTTGTACATTTGGGCAAGAGTTGACTCAACAAAGGCGCTCGCCGCACCGATAAAGGCAATCGCCCACATCCAAAACACCGCACCGGGTCCGCCGAAGGCGATTGCTGTCGCCACACCCGCAATGTTTCCTGTTCCCACTCGGCCGGACAGTGCAATCGATAATGCTTGAAAAGAAGAAACACCGGCTTTAGAGCTCTTCCCTTTGAACATCAGAACAATCATTTCTTTCAAATGTCTGACTTGTAAAAAACGAGTCATAATAGAAAAGATCAATCCGACTCCCAATAACATATAAATGACGGGCGTACTCCATAAGACCGCGTTTAAATGAGTAACAAAATCTTCCATCAAGCTTCCTCCTCGCTACATATAGAATACATATATAACAAGGATTTTGGGCTAATTGAACTATTTCTACAATTGATTTGTCACATTATATAACGGGTAATTATCAATACGAGGGAGAAAAGGAGATGCCGCGTTGTTTTATAAGGCAACTGAGGGAATTTTTGCTAAAGTCCTTTAACAGCAAATGGCCAAGCTACGTCAATCTATAATTAGGTCGTCTTTCACTAGTTCTGTTTATCTTGACTCATGTTTCATCACTTCAGTGTCGCCTGCGGCGGATCTGTATGTATCCGATGATCATCATTCATACGTTTCATCCATATCATGTAAAGCGTGATGGCCGATTTTCATAGTATTGTGATTGATTAGGATGGGACTGCTGTCTAGATCATTACCGTAGATAGATTGTTTTCATTCACAAGTTCGCCTCTGGCCGCTCTAAGCTCAAGGTATTACGGGATACATAAGAGTTTAACAGATGACTGACAACCGGCGATATCGAGGAAAACAATATGATAAGTTGGATTTTACGGCATATTCATGTGTGAACTTCTGTATTTTCTCCTTCATACGATCTTTACATTTCCTTAAAATCTGCTCAATAAAGGGCTGGTATGATGAAATAAACAAATAAAGGGTGGGGGAGACAGAAATGGAGAAAATGTATTGTCATTCCAGAGAGGAAGACTCAAAAGCGGTTTACTTAACTGTGAGGGGCTATCTGATTAAGCTGTCACCTGAACAAATGAAAATGATTTCTGCTGGCAGAAAGTAAATATAAATTGAAAAGGCAGCCGCTCAAGCGGCTGCCTTTTCAATTTAAGAATATTTTCTTTTCCGCTGTGCGAAATGCTTTTGAAACCAATCTTTTTTATATAAAAATGCGATAATTTCCAGCCAAAAACCCGGAATCTTTTTGGGGAATATCGGTTTTTTGTAGAGCGCATGGTACGCTGATTTTAAATCGTTCCACTGCGTACACGTTTTGGTCTGTTCGAATCTTGCAACGTCAATCACCCGCACTGTGCCGGTTTCAGTCAATATCAAATTCCGCAAATGAATGTCTGACGGATTCAGACCGGCTGCCCGGGCGTCAGACAGTGCTTCTTCAACCTGCTGAATCATGTCGTCATTGATCGCAATGCCTTTCTTCAAACAGTTATAAAAGGTTTCACCTTTTATATATTCCATGAGAATAAATGAATCACCAGTTTCGTAAATGTCAGGGTAGAATGCGGACCCGGCTAATTTTTCATAGATCGCGGCTTCTTTGATGGCTGTCGCTTGATACTCTGGAAAAAATACTTTCAGCGCCATGTTTCGATTGCCTTCTGTTAAGGCAAATACATAGGCGCTTCTTCCCTTGCCGATTAGTGTTAATTCTTCAGACTTTTCTATGACTTTATCAAATCTGCTGTTCTTGCGGTATATGACTGAATGGGCCAGTGCCTCTGCTTTTGTCAGCATTTCATTCACCTTCTTTGCTCTATTTTATGCAGCTGTTTGCAGGAAAATCATAAACTGTTCGGAAAAAGAGCCTATATCTAGTGTATCTGGTCTTGAAGAGGAAGGCTATCTATAAGCCTTGATTGTGATAAAAGAGACATAGAGCGATCATTTCCATTCTTGAAAAGCGCTTACAAATGGGATAGTATTAATTTAAAATGAAGCGCTTTCGTAATGTTCAAG
This sequence comes from Bacillus sp. MSP13, assembly GCF_000815295.1. Taxonomy (NCBI): domain Bacteria; kingdom Bacillati; phylum Bacillota; class Bacilli; order Caryophanales; family Bacillaceae; genus Bacillus; species Bacillus sp. MSP13. Next base: position 7,522 of record NZ_JXAQ01000007.1, on the reverse strand, counting down.
GGGGAACAAGCAATGACAAAACAGATTGTGACAGGGATTATCGGTGCTGGACGCATCGGCAAACTTCATGTTCAAAATATCGGCCGAATTCCTCATATGAAAATAAAGGCGGTCTCTGATAATCAGGCAAGCGATCTAAAAAGCTGGGCTGAGAGCCATCAGATTGAATACATAACCTCTGACTATCGTGATTTATTGCATGACCCTGATATTGAAGCTGTTCTTATTTGCTCACCGACAGCCACGCATGCACAGATGATCAGGGAAGCGGCAGAGGCGAAAAAACATATTTTTTGTGAGAAGCCTATCAGTTTTTCTCTAGATGAAACCAAAGAAGCGCTTGCGGCCGTCCGAAAACACGGAGTTGCACTTCAAGTCGGCTTTAACCGCCGTTTTGATCCTCATTTTAAAAAAATCAAAACCATTGTTGAAAATGGTGAAATTGGTACGCCTCACTTGTTAAAAATCACGTCGCGGGACCCAGAACCCCCATATGTAGATTATCTCCGCACTTCTGGCGGGTTGTTTATGGATATGTCGATCCATGATTTTGATATGGCCAGATATATTATGGGAAGTGAAGTGACGGAAGTGTATGCAAAAGGAGCGGCTTTGGTGAATCCATCCTTTGCAGAGCTGGGAGATATTGATACCGCTGTCATTACACTGACATTTGAAAACGGTGCCATGGCTGTGATTGACAACAGCCGTCAAGCTGTGTACGGATATGACCAGCGAGTCGAGGTTTTCGGGACGAAAGGCTCGGCAGCGGCAGACAACAGCAGGCCGACGACAGTCGAAGTGTCAACGGCTGATTTCGTGATGAAGGATAAACCGCATTTCTTTTTCCTTGAGCGCTATAAGGATGCGTATGAGGAGGAGATGATTCGGTTTGCAGAAGCGATCGGCACAAACCGGGAAATTGCCTGCACGGGCAACGACGGTTTTCAAGCGGAGCGGATCGCCAGAGCGGCTCAGCAGTCTCTTGCTATCGGTATGCCTGTCAGTGTCGAGCACAATGAAAAAATCGCGTTTTGAGCAAGCAGGATTAACAGTCACAAAGCTTGGGTATATAACCTCCATCGATACTTTGATACTTTAAGCAGGCGGTGGAGAAAATGAATACAGCACAAGGTAAAGGAACTATTTTGAACAAAATCGGAATTCCTTCTCACATGGTTTGGGGTTATATTGGCGTTGTCATCTTTATGGTTGGAGACGGGCTCGAACAAGGCTGGCTGTCTCCTTTTCTTGTTGATCACGGTCTCAGCATGCAGCAATCCGCATCTTTATTTACCATGTACGGCATTGCAGTCACCATCTCGGCTTGGCTTTCGGGCACGTTTGTCCAAACTTGGGGGCCAAGAAAAACGATGACTGTCGGTTTGCTTGCATTTATCCTCGGTTCGGTTGCTTTTATCGGCTGGGCGATTCCTCATATGCATTATCCGGCTCTCTTAGGCAGCTATGCACTTAGAGGCTTGGGATATCCGCTGTTTGCATACTCTTTTCTCGTGTGGGTGTCATACAGCACCTCTCATCGTATTCTCGGAAAAGCTGTCGGCTGGTTTTGGTTTATGTTTACGTGCGGCCTTAACGTGCTCGGGCCGTTCTATTCCAGCTATGCGGTTCCGGCCTTTGGAGAAATCAATACGCTTTGGAGCGCTTTGTTATTTGTGGCGGCAGGCGGATTCCTCGCCTTATTTTTTAATAGAGATACATTCACACCTGTACACCAACCAGATCAGCCGAAATGGAAAGAACTGTCGAAGGCGTTTACAATTATGTTTGAAAACCCTAAGGTCGGCATTGGCGGAGTGGTCAAGACAATTAATGCCATAGGGCAATTCGGATTTGCCATCTTTCTTCCTACTTATTTAGCGCGTTACGGGTATTCCGTTTCGGAATGGCTGCAAATATGGGGGACGCTGTTTTTTGTGAATATTGTATGTAACATCATTTTTGGTGCAGTCGGAGATAAACTTGGCTGGCGCAATACTGTGATGTGGTTTGGCGGTGTCGGGTGCGGGATTTTTACGCTGGCGCTTTATTACACGCCTCAGTTGATCGGGCATCAGTTTTGGGTGCTGATGGTGATCGCTTGCTGTTACGGTGCGGCATTGGCTGGGTACGTGCCATTAAGCGCGCTTTTGCCGACGCTTGCACCTGGTAATAAAGGGGCTGCCATGTCAGTGTTGAATTTAGGTTCTGGTTTATGTGCGTTTATCGCGCCAGGCATCGTCAGTCTTTTCATTGGTCCGCTCGGTGCAGGCGGGGTGATTTGGATCTTTGCGGCATTGTATTTTTTCAGTGCTTTTCTGACGCAATTCTTGACGATTTCTGAGCAAAGCGCCGATGTCTTGACGGAGGAACGGCTTGTCAGAGAAAACGCGCAAACAAATTTCGAGAAAACGGTTAAGCAGTAACCTCTTTGGTCAAACTAGTCATAAACGTGTGCAAAGAGGTGTAGAGGGTGAAACGATTCAGCACGGCGTATCTTTTGCTGGGCATTTTTTGCTCAGCCGCAGCATTTCTAATAGGCGCTCCTCCCCGCGCATTAGGGGCGGAAGTGGAGCACTATGAGCCGCTGCAGGTGCATGTGCAGCTTGAAAAAGTGTATTTGGACGGCGATGTCAGCATTGAGCATAAGCATGAAAAAGTGCTTTCTATGGATGATTTTTGGGCAGCTTATGCCGGCTGGACGCTTGTCGAACAAAAAAAGGGCTATGTACTCTTCCGGAAGCAAATGGATGATATTTCTCCGCTCAGCAAGGTGAACGGGTATATCGGTGTATCGGATCATGGCGTGATTTCCACCTTTCATGGGCGGCCTGAGTCAGATTCCGAACCGATTCAGTCTTTTTTTCAAATTGATTTAGAAAGGCTGGAGAGCCATATGCAAAAAAATCTGCTGAAAGGCATTCCATTTCGGACGAAAGCGGAGTTTGAGGACGTAATAGAACATATGAAGACATACAGCGGTTGACGTCCGCTGATTGAAGACATGTATTCATGTCTTTTTTTTCGTGAAAGAATGAGAGAGAAGCGAACGTATGTTAACTTTTCTATGAGACTTTGGCTGTTTTTATGGTACAATGAAGAACAGTCAAAGAGGTGAATTTGCGTGATCGAATTTGTAAAAGGGACGATTGATTATGTATCTCCCCAATATATTGTGATAGAGAACGGCGGCATTGGCTATCAGATCTTCACGCCGAATCCGTTTATATACAAGGAGAGAAACAAAGAGACGATTTTTACGTACCATCATATCAGAGAGGATGCTTTTTCGCTCTACGGTTTTTCAACAAGAGAGGAGAAGGCGCTCTTTACAAAGCTGTTAAACGTGACCGGAATCGGTCCAAAAGGGGCACTCGCCATTTTAGGCTCAGGTGATCCTGGAGCGGTTATCCAAGCGATTGAAAATGAGGATGAAGCCTTTTTGGTCAAGTTTCCTGGTGTAGGAAAGAAAACCGCGCGCCAGATTATTCTTGATTTAAAAGGAAAGCTCGCTGATGTCGTGCCTGAAATGATTGAAAACCTGTTTAATCATGAAGAAAGGCTTGAAAAGCAAACAGCAGAAACGGCTCTCGAAGAAGCGCTTGAGGCCCTCAGGGTTCTCGGTTACGCTGAAAAAGAAATCAAAAAGGTGCTTCCTCACTTAAACGAAGAAGCTGGACTGACAACAGACCAATATGTGAAAAAAGCATTACAAAAACTATTGAAGTAAGGTGATGTTCATGGATGAACGGCTCGTCTCAAGTGAAGCAGACAACCATGAATCAATGATAGAGCAAAGTTTGAGGCCGCAAAATCTGGCGCAGTATATCGGGCAGCATAAGGTGAAAGAAAATTTGCGCGTATTTATAGACGCGGCAAAAATGAGACAGGAGACGCTGGATCATGTTCTTCTGTACGGGCCGCCGGGACTTGGGAAAACGACGCTTGCTTCCATTGTTGCTAATGAAATGGGAGTGGAATTGCGGACGACGTCAGGGCCTGCGATTGAAAGACCTGGTGATTTGGCCGCCATATTAACGGCACTGGAGCCGGGTGATGTATTATTTATTGATGAAATACATAGGCTGCACAGATCAATTGAAGAGGTGCTTTATCCTGCGATGGAAGACTTTTGTCTGGATATTGTGATCGGTAAAGGCCCCTCTGCCCGCTCCGTCCGGCTCGACTTGCCGCCTTTTACGCTTGTAGGCGCCACGACGAGGGTAGGGCTTTTGACGGCGCCGTTAAGAGATCGATTCGGCGTGATGTCGCGACTTGAATACTATACGCAAGAAGAGCTGGCGGACATTGTCACAAGAACCGCTGACGTATTCGAGGTTGAGATTGATCACCCGTCTGCTCTTGAAATCGCGAGAAGATCGAGAGGGACGCCCCGCGTAGCGAACCGCCTGCTGAGAAGGGTCCGCGATTTTGCCCAGGTGCTGGGTGACAGCCGGATTACGGAAGAGATTTCGCAGGATGCGCTGGAGCGGCTTCAGGTTGACCGTCTCGGTTTGGACCATATTGACCACAAGCTCCTGATGGGCATGATCGAAAAGTTTAACGGAGGACCTGTGGGTCTTGATACCATTTCAGCCACGATCGGCGAAGAACCGCATACGATTGAAGACGTCTACGAACCGTATCTGCTGCAAATTGGTTTTATCCAAAGAACGCCGCGTGGAAGGATCGTGACACCGGCCGTTTATCATCACTTCCAAATGGAGGCTCCCCGATATGACTGAATTCCCTAAGATCATTATGATTCTTGGTGCTGTTTTGCTTATCATCGGAGCGGTGTTGCATGTTGTCGGCAAGATGCCGGGAGATATTTTTGTGAAAAAGGGAAATGTCACGTTTTTCTTCCCGGTTGTCACTTGTATCATCATAAGTGTGGTATTATCAATTTTGCTTACTCTTTTCGGCAGAATGAAATAACAAAAGACTAGAATAAAGGTGAAATCATCATGAAAGTCGATTTATTTGATTTTGAATTACCGGAACGTTTAATTGCACAAGTGCCGTTGGAACAGCGTGATGCTTCAAGGCTGATGGTGCTTGATAAACATACGGGAGAGCTGACTGACAGCTCGTTTAAGCATATTATCAGCTTCTTTAAAGAAGGAGATTGCCTTGTGCTGAACAATACCCGTGTGCTCCCGGCGCGGTTATTCGGAACAAAAGAGGATACCGGCGCGAAAGTGGAACTTCTTTTGCTCAAACAAGAAGCTGGTGACAAATGGGAAACGCTTGTCAAACCGGCGAAACGGGTGAAAAAGGGAACCGTAGTGACGTTTGGAGACGGAAGATTAAAGGCAGTCTGTACGGATGAGCTTGAGCACGGCGGCAGAAAAGTAGAATTTCAATATGAAGGCATTTTCTATGAGGTGCTGGAATCCCTTGGAGAGATGCCGCTCCCGCCATATATCAAAGAACAGCTTGATGACAGAGAGCGCTACCAAACAGTGTTTTCAAAAGAAATCGGCTCTGCCGCAGCGCCTACTGCAGGCCTTCACTTCACGGAAGAAATCTTGCAGCAATTGAAAGACAAAGGTGTGCAAATTGAGTTCATTACTCTTCACGTAGGCCTTGGCACGTTTCGCCCTGTGAGTGCCGATGACGTTGAAGAGCATAATATGCATGCGGAGTTTTATCAAATGTCAGAAGAAACGGCTGCGGCCTTAAACAAAGTAAGGGAAAAGGGCGGCCGAATCATTTCCGTCGGCACAACTTCGACACGCACGCTTGAAACGATTGCCGGGGAGCATGACGGACAATTTAAAGCATCAAGCGGCTGGACATCTATCTTTATTTATCCGGGCTATGAATTTAAAGCCATTGACGGAATGATTACAAACTTCCATCTGCCTAAATCGTCATTGATTATGCTGGTCAGTGCGCTTGCGGGAAGAGAAAACGTTCTGCGCGCCTATAACCATGCGGTGGAAGAGGAATACCGTTTCTTCAGCTTCGGAGACGCGATGCTGATTCTATAATTTGAGAACAGGAGGCCTCACCAAAAGTGGCTGAACAACCAATACGCTATGAATTTATAAAAGAATGCAAACAAACAGGGGCGCGGCTGGGCAAAGTGCATACGCCCCATGGCTCCTTTGAAACGCCTGTTTTTATGCCGGTGGGCACACTGGCGACAGTCAAAACGATGTCGCCTGAAGAGCTGAAAGCAATGGATGCGGGCATCATTTTAAGCAACACGTATCACCTGTGGCTCCGACCGGGCCAGGATATTGTGAAAGAAGCGGGCGGGCTCCATCAATTTATGAATTGGGACCGCGCGATTTTAACAGATTCAGGCGGTTTTCAGGTCTTTTCTTTGAGCAAGTTTCGTAATATAGAGGAAGAGGGCGTCCATTTCCGCAATCACTTAAATGGGGACAAGCTGTTTTTATCTCCGGAAAAAGCGATGGAGATCCAAAACGCACTCGGCTCTGATATTATGATGGCGTTTGATGAATGCCCGCCATATCCGGCAGAGTACGATTATATGAAGCGCTCAGTTGAGCGGACAAGCCGCTGGGCGGAACGCTGTCTGAATGCCCACACCCGTCAGGATGAACAAGGGCTGTTTGGCATCGTGCAAGGCGGAGAATATGAAGATCTTCGCACGCAAAGCGCGAAAGACTTGATTTCTCTTGATTTTCCGGGATATGCTATAGGCGGATTATCTGTAGGTGAACCGAAGGATGTCATGAATCGTGTGCTTGAGTTTACAACACCGCTTTTGCCGAAGGATAAACCAAGATATCTGATGGGGGTCGGTTCTCCGGACGCGCTGATCGATGGGGCGATCCGCGGGGTCGATATGTTTGACTGTGTGCTGCCTACTCGGATTGCAAGAAATGGCACAGTGTTTACCGCTGATGGCCGTCTCAATATGAAAAATGCAAAATTCGAAAGAGATTTCCGTCCGATTGATGAAGAGTGTGATTGCTACACATGTAAAAACTACACACGCGCGTATATCAGACATTTGATCCGCTGCAACGAAACATTGGGCCTTCGATTAACAACTTATCATAACCTTCATTTTCTGTTACACTTAATGGAGCAGGTGAGACAGGCTATTCGTGAGGATCGTCTGGGTGATTTCAGAGAAGAGTTCTTTGAGCGTTACGGCTACAACAAGCCAAATGCGAAAAGCTTCTAAATAAAAATTAATCACTGGCTTACAGAAAGGGGTGAAAATTATGACAGGCACTTTAGGTACATTGGTTCCTATTATTTTAATGTTTGCGGTCCTTTATTTCTTGCTGATTCGTCCTCAGCAAAAACAGCAAAAGGCTGTGCGCCAAATGCAGGAGGAACTGAAAAAAGGCGATTCAGTAGTGACAATCGGGGGATTGCACGGCACTGTTGACTCTATCGACGAAAGCAAAGTCGTCATTAAGACTGGTGAAAACACACGTCTAACGTTCGACCGCCGCGCGATCAGAGAAGTTTCTGCTGCTGAATAACAGCAGGAGCTATACATAGCAAACAAAAAAAGAGCGGATGATTCCGC
>NZ_JXAQ01000006.1:0-94093 GCF_000815295.1 Bacillus sp. MSP13 | reverse complement strand
AGCGGATGATTCCGCTCTTTTTTATGTGGAAGACCTGTTTCCCCTCATATTCACGCCGAAAATCCCGCCCAGCATGCAGACCCCTAAAAATCCTAGATGGTAAAGCAGCTGCTCCGCTGTAAATGTTATTCCGAACCCTAAATACTGAAACAACAAAATAATCACTGAAAAGCTTAAGGCAGTCAACGCCCCGATCATCCAGCCTCTTTCCTTCCCTTTTCCTCCTGAGATAAACCCGCCGATGAATAAAGAAAGAAATGAGATGGCGGTGATCAGCCAGTTAAATGACGACTCTTCAAGCGAGGTTGCCGTCAGTAAAAGTGAAACGGCTAAGCTCGTCAGAAGCATGGCTGAGAAAATGGCGATTAAGCCGTAAAAAATGCCTTTTCCAACTTGTTTCGTTTCCTCCATGAATGTCTCCTCTCTGCCTGTATTAAAAAGGCCTCTGTTCTTTTTGAACAAAGCCGTCAGACATGCTGATGGCTCGTCTTTGTAAAAATGTATTCCCTTAACCCGATAATTAGACGTAAAAGCTTTATGAAATCGACTTGTTCATCTTACATAATTAGTTCGTTTTGTTGCATCCTATGGTGAGTTGGAGGTGTATTATGGAAGAGCTTCTCACTATTACGATTCGCACGATCATATTGTATTTTGTGATATTGGTCATTTTTCGTTTTATGGGCAAACGGGAGATCGGGGAGCTTAGCATTTTAGACCTCGTTGTCTTTATCATGATGGCTGAAATTGCTGTTTTAGCGATAGAAAACGTAGAAGATCATCTATTTCACACCATTTTGCCAATGCTTGTCTTAATGATTATTCAAGTGACATTCGCATACTTTTCTTTAAAAAACCGAAAAATCCGCCAGCTTCTGGACGGCAAGCCGACGATTATTATTAAATATGGAAAAATTGACGAAGACGCAATGAAATCACAGCGTTATAATTTTGATGATTTAATGGTTCAGCTCAGAGAAAATAATATCGACAGAGTAGCTGATGTATCATTTGCCATTTTGGAGCCGTCAGGCAAACTGACAGTTGTCAAAAAAGAAAAGAGCGGCGAGCATCGGCAGCTCGAAATGCCGCTCATTATAGACGGCGCTATCCAAACAGAAAACCTGTCAAGAATCGGTAAAGATAAGCAATGGCTGCTCGAGAAATTAAGAAAACACGGATATACAAATCCTTCACAGATTTCATTCTGCTCGTTTACTGACGGAGAATTATTTATTGATGAAAAAGATGGGCCTCGCACGTGAGCATTATCGGACGATCAGCTGTCCGATAATGGGAATGCGGCGAAGCTCATCTTTTTTAATTAAACGGAAAACAAGCAGGAGGGTGATATAGACGGCAGCGCTCATCACAATCCATCCGGCGACATTCACAACTTCGGACGCGCCAAAGGTTACATATTGTTTGATAGCGGAGCTGATGAATCCGCATACCACAATCACAGCGAAACTGAGCGCGTACTCCTTGATTTTGATACTGATTGGCAGCACCTTGCTCACTGTCGCCGCATGCAAAAGCGTAACGAGCACCATGCCTGTTACGATGGCTAATGCCGCGCCCATTATGCCGAGGGACGGTCTGGTGGCAAGTACGAAGATAAGGCCCGTTTTGACAAGGGCCCCGATTAAGCTGTTCATCATCGCTGCACCCGCTAAATTAAGCGCCTGCAGCACAGCTTGAAGAGGGCCTTGAAAATAATATAGCAAAAAAAACGGGGCCATGACTTTGATAAATACAGCTGCGCCTGAGGAACCATACATCACCCTCATCAGCTCATCCGCAAATACATACAAAATGACAACTGCAATCCCCCCGCTGAGCAGGCACAGACGCATTGCCTGCTCCAGCCTGTATTCCACCACCTGCAGTTTTTTCTGTTCCATTCCTTCACTGATCGCAGGAACTAGTGCAGTCGACAAAGAATATGTAATAAAGCTGGGCAGAGTCAATAGCGTCATGGCAAAGCCGGTCAGCTCCCCGTATTGCTTCGTGGCGGCAACTGTCGCCACGCCGGCGATAGCAAGGCTTTGAGCGACGACAATCGGCTCGAAAAACCAAGAGAGGTTGCCGATAAAGCGGCTTCCCGTGGTAGGAAGGGACACGCTCATTAATTGGGTGAAGGTTTGTTTGCCGTTTTTAATGGATTGGAAAAAATGCTTTCTGATTTTAATTGTTTTTTTATACTTAAAGCAAACAAACAAATAAAGGAGTGACGCCAGTTCACCTGCGACCGAAGATATCATTGCTCCTGCTGCGGCATATTCAATTCCGTAAGGGAGAAAAATCGTCGTGCATACAGCGACAAGTGAAATGCGGACGACCTGTTCAAGAACTTGTGACACGGCTAGCGGGTTCATATTCTGTTTTCCTTGAAAGTATCCCCTGAGTACACTGGATATGGCAATGATCGGCACAACCGGCGTTATGGCCAGAAGCGGGTACAGTGTTCTCTTATCTGTCAGCATCGTTTCCGCCATAACCGGGGCGAAAAATAAAAACAGCGGTGTAAAGATTAGGCTGAGCACTCCTGTGATGGTCAGTGACATGACTAAAATATTTTTTGTTTTTTGATGATCTCCGCGCGCGCTGGCTTCAGCCACAAGCTTGCTGATCGCGACCGGAAGACCGAATTGAGTTAATGTAGTGGCCAAGAAAAAGGTCGGCGCCGCCATCATGTAAAGCCCGACTCCTTCTTCACCGATAAACCGGGCGATCACCACCCGGTTGACAAAACCGAGCATTCTTGTAACCATTCCTGCAGCGATCAGGATAAGAGTGCCCCTTAAAAACGTCTGTTTCGCCATTTTTACCCCCTGCCTTCTCAAACTACCTGTAATCATATACAATAAAGATATGCGTTTATATCGTCCAAGCATGACAAGTCTTCTTGAAAAACAATAAAAAAAGGAGCGTGGAATTCATGGAGAAGCATCCCGCCGATCTATATAAAGACCACGTCAGGCCGTTTCTTCGCAGCAAATTGGAAGAGTTTAAGATTCTCGGATACGATGATGTTGAACTCGAAAGTTTGTGGTCGTACTTAACAGATAAGAAGTGGAAAAAGAAAACGGAACTGCACATTTATGAACTGACAAGCGATATTTTATCAGTGAAAATTGGCGAATTTATGAACTATGCAACTGTTGAGTCGTTTAAAGCGTCTAATTGGCTGGGCAGTGAAGAAGGCCAGGAAGCATTGGAAGAACTGCTGAGATAGCAGGCTGATTCACATAGGTTTAAGGGAGGATATACATAATGAAAAAAGGGCGCTTGATTGCGTTTTTCCTTCTCGTTTTATTGATTGGCACGGGTTTAGGCTACTTTACGAAGCCTGCGGCTAACAATATTACGTTAGGATTGGATTTGCAAGGCGGATTTGAGGTGCTGTATGATGTACAGCCCGTAAAAAAAGGTGACAAAATCACAAAAGATGTTCTGGTCAGCACAGTAGAGGCGTTGAACCGCAGGGCCAATGTTCTCGGTGTCAGCGAACCGAACATTCAAATCGAAGGGAATAACCGGATTCGCGTTCAGCTCGCTGGGGTGACAAACCAAAACAGAGCACGTGAAATCTTAGCCACTGAAGCTCAGCTTTCTTTCAGGGATACAAATGATAAAGAATTGCTGAATGGCTCTGACCTCGTCGAAAACGGGGCTAAACAAACATATGACGCCAAAACAAATGAACCCATTGTCAGCATTAAACTGAAAGATGCTGATAAATTCGGCGAAGTGACTAAAAAAGTCATGAACATGGCGCCAAACAATCAGCTTGTCATTTGGATGGATTACGAAAAAGGAGACTCCTTTAGAAAAGAAGTTCAAAAAGAGCATCCCAAGTATGTATCTGCTCCAAATGTAAGCCAAGAATTAAACACAAGAGATGTTACAATTGAAGGTCAATTTACGGTTCAAGAAGCGAAAGATCTCGCAAGCATTTTAAACGCCGGCGCGCTTCCTGTAAAACTGACTGAAAAATATTCAACATCAGTAGGCGCACAATTTGGACAGCAGGCGCTGCAGGATACGGTGTTTGCAGGCATTATCGGAATCGCAATTATTTTCTTATTTATGCTTTTCTATTATCGCCTGCCTGGATTTATCGCAGTGATTACGCTGTCGGTTTACATCTATATTACACTCCAGGTCTTTGACTGGATGAATGCTGTACTCACACTTCCGGGAATTGCCGCGCTCATATTAGGTGTCGGGATGGCTGTTGATGCGAATATCATCACCTATGAACGGATTAAAGAGGAGCTTAAGCTAGGAAAGTCGGTCCGCTCTGCCTTCCGTTCAGGAAACAGACGGTCGTTCGCGACGATTCTTGACGCCAATATTACAACGATCATTGCGGCGGTTGTGCTCTTCATCTTTGGGACAAGCTCTGTAAAAGGGTTTGCGACAATGTTGATCCTGTCGATTTTGACAAGCTTTATCACAGCGGTTTTCTTATCTAGATTTTTGCTGTCGCTTCTTGTGGAAAGCAGATGGTTTGATCGGAAAAAAGGCTGGTTCGGTGTCAAAAAGAAACATATCATGGATATTCAGCATACAGATGAAAATACCGAACCGTATACGCCGTTCCAAAACTGGGACTTCACAAGCAAGCGTAAATTTTTCCTCATATTCTCCAGTGCCATCACTGTTATAGGAATTATTATTTTGCTCGTGTTTAAGCTGAATCTGGGCATTGATTTTGCAAGCGGCTCACGGATTGAAGTGCAAAGCGACCATAAGCTGACCACAGAGCAGGTGGAGAAAGACTTTGCATCACTTGGGATGGACCCTGATACGATTGTACTTTCTGGTGACAAAAGCAATATCGGGGTTGCGCGTTTTGTCGGGGTGCCAGATAAAGAAACGATTGCCGAAGTAAAAACGTACTTCAAAGACAAATATGGGACAGAGCCGAATGTCAGCACAGTTTCACCGACAGTCGGTAAAGAGCTCGCGAGAAATGCCCTGTACGCAGTCGCGATCGCTTCTATCTGTATCATCATTTACGTTTCGATCCGGTTTGAATATAAAATGGCGATTGCCGCTATTGCTTCGCTGCTGTATGACGCTTTCTTCATCCTTACCATTTTCAGCATGACAAGGCTGGAAGTAGATGTTACGTTTATTGCCGCCGTCCTGACGATTATCGGATATTCGATAAACGATACAATTGTTACATTTGACAGGATTCGCGAGCATATGAAAAAACGCAAGCCGAAAACATTTGCTGACCTGAAACATATCGTAAACTTAAGCCTGCAGCAAACCTTTACGCGTTCAGTAAATACGGTACTGACTGTAGTGATTGTTGTAGTGGCGCTGTTGATTTTTGGAGCGGGTTCTATTACGAACTTCTCAGTCGCACTGTTAATCGGGCTGTTGACAGGTGTATATTCATCCCTATACATCGCCGCGCAAATTTGGCTTGTATGGAAAGGGAAAGAACTGAAAAAAGATTCGATTCAATAAAAAAGTGTCAGGCTGTCCTTTGCTGGGCAGCCTGTTTTTTTGAAGTTTCATTGAACTTAAAATAGACATTTGCTATAATGACATGCGCTTACATTTACACATATAAATGAATGGTGTTAAAAAGTATTGTGGCTGGTTTTCAGATATGTGGGAGGGTTTATATATGAGGGTTCGTGAATCAGTGTTGCCGGGCATCGGGCATAAAGTGGAAATCATCACGAGAAACCGTGATAAAATTTCAATTATTATTCATCATGACGGACGGAGAGAGCTGTACTATTTTGATGAAAATGATCATGAAGAATGTGTTGCCTCGGTGCAATTTGATGACGCTGAAGCCAGGCAAATTTCTGCCATTCTGGGCGGAATGGCATATAAACCAAAAGCATTGGAAACTGTCGAGGCAGCCCTTAATGATTTAATTATAGAGTGGTGTAAAGCAGAGGTTGGAGCGCCTGCCATTCATCATACAATCGGTGATTTGAATGCAGGGCAGGAATATCATGTGACCATCATTGCGATTATTAAGAAGAATCAGGAAAAACAATTGAATCCGGGATCGGCAACCATCATTGATGAAGGAGATACCCTTGTGATTTCCGGTGAGAGAAACGGACTGAAGAGGCTGATCCGGGAAAAATTAACCGCAAATGAGGCTTGATCTAGCATCAAGCCATGTTTAAAACAAGCCTTGACAGGGAAAGTTACCTAATAATGTGAAGTTTGGGGGAAAGAGAATGAATAAACAATGGACCATTATTTTCGCACTTATTTTTACCTTAATTGTCGCTATTTTTGCTGTGATTAATGTAAGATCGGTAGAAGTTGATTATCTGTTTGGCAGATCGGAGTGGCCGCTTATTCTTGTTATTTTAGGCTCTGTTTTAATGGGAGCGCTGATCGTATTTTCTGCCGGCATTTTTCAAGTGATGAAACTAAAGCGGGAAATAAAAGCGCTGAGGAAAGAAAACAAAACTGCACAAGGCACGATTCATAAACAAGAGGATACGTTGCATCCTGACCTGAACGACACACAGGATGCATCAGCCAGACTTGAGAAAAAAGACTAGTTTTCGAATAATATTTGAAACCCCTCAGCCTGCTCTAGTATAATAGGGTGGTTGAGGGGTGAATTTATGTTAGCGTCAAAAATGCGATGGGAAATCCAGCGACCAGATCAGGATAAGGTCAAATCACTCACAGAACAATTGCATATCACACCTCTTGTTGCGTCCCTGCTTGTAAAAAGAGGCTTTGATACAGCAGAAAGCGCAAGCCTGTTTTTACATACAAAGGATGCCGATTTTTATGATCCTTTTGAAATGAAGGGCATGAAAGAAGCGGCAGATCGAATAAAACAGGCGATATCACAACAAGAACTGATTATGATATATGGCGATTATGATGCCGATGGAGTTACCAGTACCTCAGTGATGCTTCATACACTGCAAAAGCTGTCGGCTCAAGTTGATTTTTATATACCTGACCGCTTTAAAGAAGGCTATGGCCCTAATGAACAGGCGTTTCGTTCGATTAAAGAACGAGGCTTCTCTCTGATTATTACGGTTGATACAGGGATTGCCGCTGTGCATGAAGCAAATGTGGCCAAGGAACTCGGGCTGGATGTTATCATTACAGATCACCATGAGCCGGGACCGGAGCTTCCGGATGTTCACGCGATTGTCCACCCGAAGCAGCCGGGCTGTACCTACCCGTATAAAGAACTGGCCGGAGTCGGAGTTGCGTTTAAGCTTGCCCACGCTTTATTGGGCGAACTTCCAGATGAACTGCTTGACCTGGCAGCGATCGGCACGATTGCTGACCTTGTCCCGCTGCATGACGAAAACAGATTAATTGCAACACTGGGACTTGAAAGGCTTCGGCGGACGAATCGGCTGGGCTTACAAGAGCTGATCAAGCTGTCAGGCGGAGACCTTGGAGAAGCGAACGAAGAAACAGTCGGGTTCCAGCTTGCACCAAGGCTGAATGCCGTCGGGAGAATCGAACAGGCGGATCCCGCTGTCCATTTGCTTATGTCAGAGGATCAGTTAGAAGCGGAAGAGCTTGCCGCTGAAATTGACCAGCTAAACAAAGAGCGCCAAAAAATGGTTAGCAAGATGACGGATGAAGCGATTGAAATGGTTGAACAGCAAAGTCTCGATCAAACTGCAATCGTCGTGGCCAAAGCCGGGTGGAACCCAGGTGTCGTCGGGATTGTGGCTTCAAAGCTTGTGGACCGATTCTATCGTCCGGCCATTGTGCTTGGCATTGATGAAGAAAAAGGGATTGCTAAAGGCTCGGCCCGAAGCATCAGAGGCTTTAATTTATTCGAGAGCCTTTCTGAATGCAGAGATATTCTTCCTCATTTCGGCGGCCATCCAATGGCGGCGGGGATGACGCTGAATGCCGAAGATGTGCCGGATTTGCGAAACAGGCTGAATGAAATAGCGGAAAACACGCTTGCGGAAGAGGATTTTATTCCTGTACAGGAAGTTGATCTCGTCTGCGGTGTCGAGGACATTACGGTTGACAGCATTACAGAAATGAACCTGCTGTCCCCCTTTGGGATGCTGAACCCGAAACCGCACGTTCTCGTGGAAAACGCTGTGCTGGAAGATGTCCGCAAGATCGGCGCGAATAAAAATCATGTAAAAATGACGGTCAAAAACGAGTCGTCTCAGCTTGATTGCGTCGGTTTTCATAAAGGTGAGCTTGAAGAAGGCATTGTCCCCGGCTCAAGAATTTCAATTGTCGGTGAGATGTCTATCAACGAATGGAACAATAGAAAAAAACCGCAGCTAATGATTAAGGATGCCGCTGTTTCTGAATGGCAGCTGTTTGATTTAAGGGGAAAACGGATGTGGGAAGACACAGTTTCCGCCCTTCCAGCTGCTAAAAGGGCTATTGTTTCTTTCAAAGAAGATTCAACAACACTTCTTGAGGATGAAGACCTTCGCCGCGAAGTGCACGTCATTAGCTCTGAAGATCAAGCGAAGGCGTTTGATCTCGATGGTGCTTATATTGTACTGCTGGATCCGCCGCCTTCGTTGGACATGCTCACACATTTGCTGGAAGGCAAGGCGCCTGAGCGGATATATTTTATTTTTCTCAATCATGAGGACCACTTTTTATCAGCTTTTCCCGCAAGAGACTACTTTAAATGGTATTATGCGTTTCTTCTGAAAAGAGGTTCTTTCGACGTGAAAAAACACAGTTCAGAGCTTGCGAGGCATAAAGGTTGGTCAATAGAAACAATCAATTTCATGACAAAGGTGTTTTTTGATCTCGGTTTTGTTAAAATAGAGAATGGTGTGCTGTCTGTGGTTAGCGGAGTGAAAAAACGCGACTTAACAGACTCACAAACATATCAGGAGAAGAAGCAGCTGATGGAACTGGATCAAAAGCTGAATTATTCTTCTGCTGAAGAGCTGAAGGAATGGCTGAATAAGCTGATGAAAAAAGATTCAGAGGCTTATGAAAGTACGAGGAGGACATAAAACAGATGGATTTAAAACAATACGTAACAATTGTACCGGATTACCCGAAAGAGGGCGTGCAATTTAAAGATATTACGACATTGATGGATAAAGGCGATGTATACCGCTATGCCACAGACCAAATTGTTGAATATGCGAAAGAAAAGCAAATTGATTTGGTCGTCGGACCTGAAGCGCGCGGCTTTATTATCGGCTGTCCTGTTGCTTACGCGCTTGGCGTTGGTTTTGCGCCGGTTCGTAAAGAAGGCAAATTGCCTCGTGAAGTGATCAAAGTGGACTACGGCTTGGAATACGGAAAAGACGTATTAACAATCCACAAAGATGCGATTAGACCGGGTCAGCGTGTGCTTATTACAGATGACCTGCTTGCGACAGGCGGCACAATTGAAGCGACAATCAAACTTGTTGAAGAGCTTGGCGGCGTTGTTGCTGGTATCGCTTTCTTAATCGAGCTTTCTTACCTTGACGGCAGAGAGAAGCTTGAAGATTATGATATCTTAACATTGATGAAATATTAAAGATAATCGCATAACGAAAAAGCACTCCATGTCAGGGTGCTTTTTTCCTATTGGTTTGCATTTATTTTATATAATATTTGGAGATTTGAACTTCTGCTCTTTACATCTTTCGTTTTTTTCTTGATAATAAACTACAATACAGTTTACATTCTAAAAAAGGTGATTCCATGGCGAACGAACAAGTATTGACTGCCGAGCAAGTTATTGATAAAGCGCGCAGCTATCTATCTGATGAGCATATCGCATTTGTCGAAAAAGCATATCTATACGCTGAAGATGCTCATCGCGAGCAATACCGCAAATCGGGCGAGCCATATATTATTCATCCGATTCAGGTTGCGGGGATTCTCGTGGATCTGGAAATGGACCCTTCCACAATCGCGGGCGGATTCCTGCACGATGTCGTGGAAGATACAGATGTGACGCTCGATGACCTGAAAGAAGCATTTTCTGAAGAAGTGGCAATGCTTGTGGACGGCGTAACGAAGCTCGGCAAAATTAAATATAAATCTCAAGAGGAACAGCAGGCGGAAAATCATCGCAAAATGTTTGTCGCTATGGCTCAAGATATCCGGGTCATATTGATCAAGCTGGCGGATCGTCTTCACAATATGCGGACGCTGAAACATCTCCCTCAGGAAAAGCAGCGGAGAATTTCCAATGAAACACTGGAGATTTTCGCTCCTTTGGCGCATCGTCTCGGGATTTCTAAAATTAAGTGGGAATTGGAAGATACAGCGCTCCGTTATTTGAATCCTCAGCAATATTACAGAATTGTCAACCTCATGAAAAAGAAACGCGCAGAACGTGAACTTTATGTCGAAGAGGTTGTCAATGAAGTGAAGAAACGTGTCGAAGAAGTGCACATCAAAGCTGACTTCTCGGGACGCCCGAAACACATTTACAGCATTTATCGCAAAATGGTGCTGCAAAATAAGCAATTTAACGAAATTTACGATTTATTGGCTGTCCGTATTCTTGTGAATAGCATAAAGGATTGCTATGCGGTGCTCGGCATCATTCACACCTGCTGGAAACCGATGCCAGGCAGATTCAAAGATTACATCGCAATGCCGAAGCCGAATATGTATCAATCGCTTCATACAACGGTAATCGGGCCTAAAGGCGATCCGCTGGAAGTGCAGATCCGCACCTTTGAAATGCATGAAATTGCGGAATACGGGGTTGCGGCTCACTGGGCTTATAAAGAAGGGAAAGCGGCCAGCGAAGGCGCAACCTTTGAGAAAAAGCTTTCTTGGTTCCGTGAAATTTTAGAATTCCAAAATGAATCAACAGATGCTGAAGAATTTATGGAATCACTCAAAATCGATTTGTTTTCTGACATGGTGTATGTCTTTACGCCGAAAGGAGATGTCATCGAGCTTCCTTCCGGTTCTGTTCCAATTGATTTTTCTTACAGGATTCACTCTGAGATCGGCAATAAAACAATCGGTGCCAAAGTAAACGGAAAAATGGTAACGCTGGATCATAAGCTTCGGACAGGTGATATCGTTGAAATTCTCACCTCCAAGCATTCCTACGGTCCGAGCCAGGATTGGGTCAAACTTGCCCAAACATCCCAGGCAAAGCATAAGATCCGTCAATTCTTTAAGAAACAGCGGCGCGAAGAAAATGTCGAAAAAGGCCGTGAGCTGGTCGAAAAAGAAATTAAAAATCTGGATTTTGAAGTGAAGGAAGTCTTAACGCCGGAGAATATCCAGAAGGTTGCTGACAAGTTTAATTTCTCAAATGAAGAGGATATGTACGCGGCAGTCGGCTACAACGGCATTACAGCTTTGCAGGTCGCAAACCGCCTGACGGAAAAAGAGAGAAAGCAGCGCGATCAGGAAGAACAGGAAAAGAGCGTTCAGGAAGTCACTGCGGAATCTAAGCCTTACCCGCAGGGCAGAAAACGGGAAGCAGGCGTCCGCGTCAAGGGGATCGACAATCTTCTTGTCCGTTTGTCAAAATGCTGCAATCCTGTACCGGGTGACGATATTGTCGGATTCATCACAAAAGGCAGAGGGGTCTCAGTCCATCGTGAAGACTGTCCGAATGTCAAGACGAATGAAGCGCTGGAGCGGCTGATTCCGGTAGAGTGGGAGCATGAGTCGCAGGTTCAAAAGCGCAAGGAATATAATGTTGAGATAGAGATTCTTGGTTATGACCGCCGCGGATTGCTGAACGAGGTGCTTCAGGCAGTGAATGAAACGAAAACAAATATTTCATCTGTTTCTGGCAAATCGGATCGCAATAAAGTGGCAACCATTCATATGGCCATTTTTATTCAGAACATCAATCACTTGCACAAAGTCGTCGAGCGTATTAAACAGATAAGAGACATCTACTCTGTGCGCCGCGTCATGAACTAAGGGGTTAGAAAATGAGATTAGTTGTTCAGCGAGTAACAGAAGCTAGCGTTACAGTGAATGAAGAGGTTGTGGGTCAAATTGGACAAGGCGTCATGGTGCTGGTCGGTATCACTCACGATGATACTGAAGAGGATGCTGCTTATTTAGCCGATAAAATTGTTCATCTTCGTATATTCGATGACAGTGAAGGGAAAATGAATCTGTCTCTTTTAGATATAGGAGGAAAAATTCTATCCGTCTCACAGTTCACGCTTTACGGTGATACGAAAAAAGGGCGCCGGCCGAACTACATGAACGCCGCCAAACCTGATAAAGCTTTAGCCCTCTATGAAAAATGGAACGACCTGCTTCGTGAAAAAGGAATCAAAGTGGAGACTGGAATGTTTGGAGCGATGATGGATGTTCAGCTTACAAACTCCGGACCAGTCACGCTTATGATGGATTCAAAATAAAAAAGCTGCCAAAAGGCAGCTTTTTTTATTGGAAATATTTCTCCAATCCGCTCTCGATACCGTCTGTTACTTTTTCTTGGTAAGAGCTGCTATGTACAATGGCCTCTTCCTGCGGATGGCTTACATATCCCAGCTCATACAGCATAGCGGGCTGTTTGTTTTCACGGAGTACATAATAATCTCCGAACAACACGCCGCGGTCTGGAATGGAAGAACGCTTCACCACTTCAGAGTGGACATCCGCCGCTAGTTCTTGATCTTTGGCAGGGCTGTAGTAATAAGCGGTGCTGCCTCTCGTGGAAGCATCTGCATAGCTGTCATAGTGAATGCTGATAAAGGCGTCAGCGTTGCGATAGTGAGATGTAGAGACCCGTGACTGCAGGCTGACGAATGTATCATCCTGGCGTGTCACATACACATCTGCTCCAGCTGATCTCAGTTTGCCGGCGAGCAGTTTTGCCGTTTTGATCGTCAGGTTTTTCTCGAATTTACCCGAATAGCCGATCGTTCCGCTGTCTTTTCCTCCGTGCCCCGGATCAACAATTATCGTTTTATTGTTCAGAGAGCCGTTTCCGGACGGAGAATCAGCGACAGGGGGTTCACCTGCTTCTTCCGCGCTTTTAGACGTTTGAACCACCCAATTGGCGACATAAGCAGTCTGCCCATTATCAAGCTTTATTTCATACCAGCTGCCCTTTGAACCGGTAATCGGGTAGGAATCACCTTTGGCAGCGCGTTCCACGATCGAAGCTGATGTTGATGCGTCGCTTCTAACATTCGTTCCTCCGTATACAATATAGGCTTTTTTAGCGGAGGATGAGCTGTGGGCATTTGCTGAACTTTCAGCTGGATCAGAACTAGATAAAAGGTAATGGCTTGCAACCCAGCCTTTCAGCCCATTTGCTTCAATGTGAGCCCAGCCATTTTTCTCGTTGAGAATTGTCACTTTCGTACCGCGATCAAGTTTCGTTATAATCGCCGCGTCATGTGAGGCGGAGGCTCTTACATGCAGTGAAGAAACGCCGACAGTGCCCGTTGTTGCACCGGAAGATTCGGTTTGTTGATTTCCCTCAGATACGGCTGAACTGCCGCCTGACGTAACATATTCAGATGACACCCATCCGGTGGCATTCTGATAGGATATTTTGATCCATCCGGAATCTTTATCAATAACAGACCCTTGGCTGCCTTGCGGAAATTTGCCGATGACGTCATATGAAGTCCCCGGTCCTGTTCTCATCCGAAGATCGGGATCTGTTGATGTAACAGTACCACTGCTATCCGAAGAGCTCGTGCCGCTCAGGTCTTCTTTTGTAATAAGCCAGGACACCACCCAACCTTTTTCTCCGGAACCAAGCTGAATCTGCACCCAGTCTCCTTTTTCCTTTAAAATCGGGTAGTGCTCTCCCTTTCTTGCTTCTGCAGTAATACCGTAGCTAAGTCCCGGGCCGCTTCTGACGTTCATTTCATCAGTTGCGATGACCGCTTCTCCCTGAGCGGCTGTAACGGAAGAAAACGGCGGGAAAAGCGTTCCGGCGACAATAATACATACAATAAGAACAAAGTATTTCTTGCTCATTGCGTCCTCCTTTCAGATATCGTAAAAAAAGCTTTCTTGCTTAATATCGTAAAGTCCTTTCAGATTTTTAAATAAAAATAAAATGATATGTTTATACTAGGCGTAAATACAATCATAAAGGTGTGCAAATCATGAAATATCATCCAAAAATGGGCCGCGCGTTTCACGACGGTGAAGCAAACCTGCATTACAGCGATCACGCAGATCCCGAAACGACCGGTTATCTTACTGAAACAGCATCTGAATTCGGTCTTATGTCCAAAGAAGCAGCGATAAGGAATAACAACCGGAATAAAGCTTGACAGAGGACTGCAATCCCATTATTATAATAGAAATTGAGTACATAGCAAAATGATGAAAGATTTGAACCGATAATGGAGAAGAGTAGGTCAGATTGCATGGCTAGAGAGGAACCGCCCCAGGCTGAAAGCGGATCCCATTGCGTCTTTCGCGAAACAACACTCCGGAGGTTTCCTGCTGAACGCGGTAATACCGTCATTAGGCAGTGAACGTGAACCTGCGTTAAAGGATCGAGTGGGAATATGACCATATTCCAACTAGGGTGGCACCACGGGTATAACTCTCGTCCCTACTATACATGTATAGTAGGGGCGGGAGTTTTTTATTTTCATCATGAATGATCATTGTATATTTTTATAAGGAATACATAAGGAGGTCTACATATGGGATATAGCATTCCAAGAGGAACACAGGATATTTTGCCTGGAGAATCAGATCGCTGGCAGTTTGTTGAACAAATTATGAGAGACACTTGCCGCACTTATCAATATAAAGAAATCCGCACACCGATTTTTGAGCATACAGAACTGTTTGCCAGAGGTGTTGGTGAGTCTACGGATATCGTACAAAAAGAAATGTATACTTTTCAGGACCGCAAAGGCAGAAGCCTGACGCTTCGTCCGGAAGGAACAGCTGCGGCGGTTCGCGCGTTTAATGAAAACAAGCTATTCGCAAACCCTGTCCAGCCGACAAAGCTTTATTATGTCGGGCCGATGTTCCGTTATGAACGTCCGCAGACGGGCCGTTACCGCCAGTTCTATCAGTTTGGAATTGAAGCGATAGGCTCAAAAGATCCTGCGATTGATGCCGAAGTCATGGCGCTTGCGATGAGTATTTATCAAAAAGCAGGTTTGCAAAATGTTAAGCTTGTGATAAACAGCCTTGGCGACCAAGAAAGCCGCAAAAGCTACAGAGAAGCGCTCGTGAAGCATTTTGAGCCTCGCATCGAAGAGTTTTGTTCAGACTGTCAGTCACGGCTGCACACAAATCCGCTCAGAATCTTGGATTGCAAAAAAGACCGCGATCATGAACTGATGAAATCAGCGCCTTCAATTTTGACATATTTAAATGAAGAATCAGCGGCTTATTTTGACAAAGTGAAACAATACTTAAACGATCTTGGCATTGCGTATGAAATTGATCCTAATCTTGTGAGAGGGCTGGATTATTACAACCACACGGCATTTGAAATCATGAGCAATGCGGAGGGTTTTGGGGCGATTACAACCCTTGCCGGCGGCGGACGTTACGACGGTTTGGTCGAACAGATCGGCGGACCTGAAGCGCCGGGTATCGGTTTTGCGATGAGCATTGAACGCCTGCTTGCCGCCATTGATGCTGAAAAAAGAGAACTGCCTGTCGATCAGGGAATTGATTGCTATGTCGTCACGCTCGGCGAAAAAGCAAAGGATTATTCTGTTTCATTGGTGTACAAATTGAGAGAAGCAGGAATCTCCAGCGAAATCGATTATGAAAATAAGAAAATGAAAGGCCAGTTCAAAACAGCTGACCGCCTGAATGCCAGATTTATTGCGATTTTGGGTGAAGATGAGCTAGCCCAAAATAAAATCAATGTTAAGGATGCACAGACGGGCGAACAGATTGAAGTGGCACTTGATGAATTGATACATGTGATGAAGGCAAACCAAAAGGGATAAGGAGTGGAATCTATTGTTTGGAAGAACATATTATTGCGGTGAAATAACTGAAAAAGCAATTGGTGAATCTGTAACGCTGAAAGGCTGGGTCCAAAAAAGACGGGACCTCGGCGGATTGATTTTTATCGACTTGCGCGACCGTACGGGAATTGTTCAAGTCGTATTTAACCCTGATGTGTCAAAAGAAGCGCTTGCTATTGCGGAAGGCATTCGAAACGAATACGTGCTTGATATTCAAGGGAAAGTGGTGGCGCGTGAAGAAGGAACAGTCAATCAGAATTTGAAAACAGGCGCAATCGAAATTCACGCTGATGGAGTGGCTGTATTAAGTGCTGCGAAGACACCGCCATTTGCGATTTCTGATCAAGCGGAAGACGTATCAGAGGACGTCCGTTTAAAACACCGTTACTTGGATTTGCGCAGGCCGGCTATGTTTCAAACAATGCAGATGCGCCATAACGTGACGAAAGCCGTTCGGAGCTTTTTAGATGAAAATGGGTTTCTTGATATTGAAACGCCGATTTTAACAAAAAGCACACCTGAGGGCGCACGTGACTACTTGGTGCCGAGCCGTGTGCATGAAGGTGAATTCTATGCGCTGCCTCAGTCACCGCAGCTATTTAAACAGCTTCTGATGGTGTCAGGCATTGAACGCTATTATCAAATTGCCCGCTGTTTCCGCGATGAAGACTTGCGTGCAGACCGCCAGCCTGAGTTTACGCAAATCGATATTGAAATGTCCTTTATGAGCCAGGAAGATATCATGTCATTGGCTGAGGATATGATGGCAAAGATTATGCGTGAAACAAAAGGTGTGGAACTCAAGCTTCCTCTTCATCGTATGACATACGATGAGGCAATGAACCGTTATGGGTCGGATAAGCCGGATACGCGTTTTGATATGCTATTGACAGATGTGTCTGACATTGTGAAGGATACAGAGTTTAAAGTATTCTCATCAGCTGTCGCAAACGGCGGCGTTGTAAAGGCAATCAACGTAAAAGGCGGAGCGGGAGATTACTCCAGAAAAGATATCGACGCTCTTGGCGTTTTTGCTGCAAACTATGGGGCAAAAGGACTTGCCTGGGTGAAAGTTGAGGCGGACGGAGTAAAAGGCCCAATCGCAAAATTCTTTGATGAAGACAAGCAATCTAAGTTGATTGATGCGCTTGAGGCCGTTGAAGGTGATTTGCTGCTGTTCGGAGCGGATTCATTTGAAGTGGTTGCCGCATCGCTCGGCGCCTTGCGCTTAAAGCTTGGGAAAGAACGCGGACTGATTGACGAAAACCTGTTCAATTTCTTATGGGTGATCGACTGGCCGCTCTTAGAGCATGATTCGGAGGAAGGCCGTTTTTACGCAGCCCATCATCCGTTCACAATGCCTGTCCGTGATGATCTTGAATTAATTGAAACAGCGCCTGAAGACATGAAAGCACAAGCCTATGACCTCGTCTTAAACGGCTATGAGCTTGGCGGAGGTTCAATCCGTATTTTCGAAAAAGAAATTCAGGAGAAAATGTTTGCGCTTCTTGGCTTCTCACAAGAAGAAGCAGCTGAGCAGTTCGGATTCTTATTGGAAGCATTTGATTACGGCGCTCCTCCGCACGGCGGAATCGCGCTCGGCTTAGACCGTCTCGTTATGCTTCTCGCAGGACGCACGAACCTAAGAGATACGATTGCATTCCCGAAAACGGCAAGCGCAAGCTGCCTGATGACCGAAGCGCCAGGGGAAGTAAGCGACGCCCAGCTTGATGAGCTTCATCTTTCTATTAAGAAAAAAGTGAAGAACTGATTGGGTAGTTCGAATCTTGAAAATCAAAATCGTCTATGATATGATTTTGACAAGTTAAATAAAGTCCTGATGTGTTAGTTGTACACCTAGTTTTGACCGAACATTTTTTTGATTTGGGAGCCCGCATTTTTAAATGGCGTACATGCCTCTTTTCATTCGGTAAAGAGGACTTACAAGATTTAAAAGAGGGCACCCACCTGCTGAGAGCGGGTTCAAAACAAAGGAAAGCTGCAACGGCACTATTGGGACTTTATTTTTTGTGCGCAGAAAAAACGGCTGCTCTTGGATCAGCCATTTTATAGATGAAACCAGAATACGAATGTGGAGTGAGGTTCTTGTTACACCAGTTTTCACGCAATGAATTAGCTATCGGAAAAGAAGGCCTTGAAACGCTGAAAAACAGCACGGTTGCTGTGCTGGGGGTTGGCGGAGTCGGATCGTTCGCAGCGGAAGCCCTCGCGCGGTCAGGCGTCGGCCGGATTCTGCTTGTCGACAAAGATGATGTGGACATTACAAATGTAAACCGCCAGCTTCACGCGCTGCTTTCAACTGTCGGACAGCCGAAAGTTGATTTAATGAAAGCGCGGATCGCGGACATTAACCCGGAGTGTGAAGTGATCGCGTTAAAGATGTTCTATACCGAAGAAACGTATGAACAATTTTTTGACTATGAGCTTGACTACGTCATTGATGCGTCAGACACGATCCATTATAAAATCCATTTAATGAAAGAATGTCTGCAGCGGGATATTCCGCTCATCTCCAGCATGGGTGCGGCTAATAAAACGGATCCCACACGCTTCCAAATCGCTGATATTTCAAAAACGCACACTGATCCTATTGCGAAGGTCGTCCGTACGAGATTACGCAAAGAGGGCATCAAAAAGGGCGTTCAAGTGATTTTCTCTGACGAAAGCCCGATTGTTATTCGGGAAGATGTCAGAAAAGAAGTGGGAAATGACGAAGCGAACATCCGCAAAGCAAAAATGCCGCCATCCTCTAATGCTTTTGTGCCGTCAGTGGCCGGTTTGATTATGGGCGGACATGTTGTCATGGATCTTTTAAAAGATGTTGAAATCAAACGTGTGAAGGATAAATAACGCATAAGAAACAGCCTTGA
The DNA here is from genome assembly GCF_000815295.1 of Bacillus sp. MSP13. NCBI lineage: Bacteria > Bacillati > Bacillota > Bacilli > Caryophanales > Bacillaceae > Bacillus > Bacillus sp. MSP13. The sequence continues at coordinate 75,315 of NZ_JXAQ01000006.1, read as the reverse complement.
TGATACGCAAGGCTGTTTTTGTTTTATTTTCTTTTCATTAATTTATCATACACCTGCTTTAAGGCGGACTCGAACTTTCCTGTCTGTTTCGGCTTGTAATATTGCTTATTCTTTAAAGGTTCAGGGAGATATTGCTGTTCGACCCATCCGTTGTCGTAATTGTGCGGATATTTATAGTCGATTCCTCTTCCTAATTCCTGAGCTCCTTTATAATGGGCATCTTTTAAATGCTTCGGGATTTCCCCGATTTTTCCGGCTCTGATATCTGCAAGCGCCTCATCGATTGCCAGAATGGCTGAGTTTGATTTTGGCGAGAGGCAAAGTTCAATGACCGCGTTGGCCAGCGGGATTCGTGCTTCGGGAAATCCGACCCGCTCAGCAGTCTGAATTGCGTGCAGCACTCTTGGGCCGGCTTGCGGGCTTGCTAAACCGATATCTTCATAAGCGATGACAAGCAGTCTTCTTGCGATGCTATCAAGATCGCCTGCTTCAATTAATCTTGCCAAATAGTGAAGAGCGGCGTTGGCATCAGAGCCGCGGATCGATTTTTGAAAAGCGGACAATACATCATAATGCGCGTCACCATCTTTATCGTGAGTAAAGCTCTTTTTCTGCAAACATTCCTCCGCCGTGTCCAATGTAATATGAATCACGCCGTCTGATGACTCTTTGGTTGTCAACACGGCCAGTTCAAGTGCATTTAAAGCGGAACGGACATCCCCTCCGCATCCGTGCGCAAAATGCTCCATCGCCTGATCATCAATGGATACTGAATAGGTGCCAAGGCCCCGATCCTCATCATGGAGCGCACGTTCCAGAGCCTGTTTAATCAGTACCGGTGTTAACGGCTCAAGCTCAAAGATTTGTGTCCGGCTTCTGATCGCCGGATTAATGGCATGATATGGGTTAGCCGTGGTTGCTCCGATCAAAATGATCATTCCGTTTTCTAAATAGGGCAACAGAAAATCTTGCTTGCCTTTATCCAGCCTGTGAACTTCATCCAGAATCAAAATCACTTGGCCAGACATTTTTGCTTCCTGAGCTACGATTTCCATATCTTTTTTATTGTTAATGACAGCATTCAGCGTTCGAAAAGCAATACTTGTTGAACCGGCGATTGCTGTTGCGATTGAAGTTTTTCCAATTCCGGGCGGCCCGTACAAAATCATGGATGACAAATGTTTTGCCTGAACCATTCTGCCGATCATTTTATCTTCAGCCACCAGATGCTGCTGGCCGATAATATCTTCTATTTTTGTCGGACGCATCCGATATGCCAATGGCTTCATCATCATCTCTCCTTACTTATTTACAGGGTAACGGAAAAACGGACATTAGGAAAGGGAGAAGGGCCGTTTCCCCCCTGCCTCAATGAAAATTCGCTCAAGGTATGTTATAATAACAGTTGGTCTATTCAGTCATAAACGGACGAATCATATAGAAATTACTATTATAAATGTGAAAAATCATGAAATAACAGAGGTGTTCATGTTGAAAATATCAACTAAGGGAAGATACGGGCTTACCATTATGATCGAGCTTGCCAAAAAGCATGGTGAAGGCCCGACTTCATTAAAAAGCATCGCACAGACGAATAATCTGTCTGAGCATTATTTGGAGCAGCTGGTATCGCCGCTCAGAAATGCCGGTTTAGTGAAAAGCATCAGAGGCGCATACGGCGGATATGTATTAGGCAGTGAGCCGGATGCGATCACGGCTGGAGATATTATCCGTGTGCTCGAAGGGCCGATCAGTCCTGTTGAAGTGCTGGAAGACGAGGAGCCTGCCAAGCGTGAGCTGTGGATTCGCATACGTGATGCTGTGAAAGAGGTTTTAGACAGTACAACATTAGAGGATCTTGCCAGCTATACAGACGGAGAGCAAGAAGCTTATATGTTCTATATTTAGATCAGAGGTGCAAATATAATGGAACGGATTTATTTAGATCATGCCGCAACGTCTCCGATGGATGAGCGCGTGCTGGAAAAAATGACCCCTCATTTCTCCGGCAATTTCGGCAATCCATCCAGCATTCATTCATTTGGAAGAGAATCTCGGAAATGGGTGGACGAAGCAAGAGCGCAGATTGCAGCCAAAATTGGAGCGGCGGAGCAGGAGATCGTTTTTACAAGCGGGGGGACAGAAGCCGATAACTTGGCCATCATAGGAACCGCGCTTGCAAGAAAAGATGTGGGCAGACATATTATCACGACAAAAATTGAGCATCACGCTGTGCTTCACACGTGTGAAAAACTTGAGGAAGACGGATTTGACATCACGTATCTCGATGTTGACCAAAATGGAAGAGTCAGTGCAAAACAGGTGAAAGAAGCACTGCGTGATGATACAATCCTTGTGACAGTGATGTATGGAAATAATGAAGTCGGAACAGTGCAGCCGATTGATGAAATCGGTGAGCTGCTGAAGGAACACCAGTCATATTTTCATACCGATGCTGTTCAGGCATTTGGGCTTCTGCCAATTGATGTAAAAAACAGCCATATTGACCTTCTGTCTGTTTCCGGGCACAAGCTCAACGGGCCAAAAGGGACAGGCTTTTTATATGCAAATAAAGATGTGAAGCTTTCCCCGCTTTTATTTGGAGGAGAGCAAGAAAGAAAACGCCGTGCCGGAACAGAAAATGTGCCGGGAATTGTCGGGCTGAAAGAAGCGATCAACCTGTCAAGTGAAGAACGGGATGAAAAAAACGAAAGGTATCAATCGTTTAAGACAATCATCACCGACACGCTTGAAAATGCCGGTGTGGCTTTCGGGATCAACGGAGATAAAGAGCATTGCCTGCCGCATGTTCTGAACCTTTATTTTCCCGGTGTATCAGTGGAAGCGCTGCTGGTGAATCTGGACATGGCGGGAGTCGCTATCTCAAGCGGATCAGCGTGCACGGCCGGTTCAATTTTGCCTTCACATGTTCTGACTGCCATGTTCGGAGAAGAGAGTGACCGGCTGACGTCCTCAATTCGGATCAGCTTCGGCCTCGGCAATACGGCTGAGCAAGTGAAAACTGCTGCCAAACATGTGGCCGACGTTGTCAAACGGCTGACACAATAAGGCGGCTTAGTTATTGGAGTGAATGAAATGGAAAAACGTCCGGAAGATACAAGAGTCGTTGTCGGCATGTCCGGTGGTGTAGACTCATCTGTGGCGGCCTTGCTGTTAAAAGAACAGGGCTATGATGTGATCGGGATTTTTATGAAAAACTGGGATGATACGGATGAAAACGGTTTTTGCACAGCGACAGAGGATTATGAAGATGTGATCCGCGTCTGCAATCAAATCGGGATTCCGTATTATGCTGTTAATTTTGAAAAACAATATTATGAGAAGGTATTTCAATACTTTCTTGATGAATATAAAGCAGGCAGAACACCCAACCCGGATGTGCTGTGCAACAAAGAAATTAAATTCAAGGCGTTTTTGGAGCACGCCCTGTCACTTGGCGCCGACTACTTAGCGACTGGCCACTATGCAAGGGTAGACAGAAGCGCCGGCACAGTCAGAATGCTGCGCGGCATTGACGAAAACAAGGATCAAACGTACTTCTTGAATCAGCTGACAGAGGATACGCTAAGCAAAGTCATGTTCCCGATCGGCGAGCTTCAAAAAAGCCGTGTGCGTGAAATTGCCAAAGAAGCAGATCTTGCAACAGCAACGAAAAAAGACAGTACGGGCATTTGTTTTATCGGCGAACGCAACTTCAAAACGTTTCTCAGCCAATATCTCCCTGCACAGCCGGGCGATATGATGACGATGGACGGTGAAGTAAAAGGACGCCACGACGGGTTGATGCACTACACGATCGGACAGCGTCACGGCCTTGGCATCGGCGGAAGCGGCGAGCCATGGTTTGCGGTTGGTAAAGACCTTGAAAAGAACATCCTATACGTGGATCAAGGGTTCCATAACCCTCTTCTTTATTCCGACAAAATCACAGCAACGAATATCAGCTGGGTTCATTCGGATACGATGAAGGGTGAAGAGATTGCCTGCACGGCTAAATTCCGTTACCGTCAAGAGGATCATAAGGTGAAGGTGCGCATGACGGGTGAAGGCGAAGCGGAAGTTATTTTTGATGAACAAGTCCGCGCTGTAACGCCGGGACAAGCGGTTGTCTTTTATGACGGCGAAGAATGCCTTGGCGGCGGAACCATTGATGATGTGTACAAAGACGGAACAAAATTGTGGTACGTATAAAAGATGAAAAACCTCAACACAGAGTTGGGGTTTTTTAATGAAAGGAAGATGATCGGTGGATTATAATCAACTCGGTATTGAGGCGATGCAAAAAGGCGATTACGAGAAAGCGGCAGAGGCATTTACAAAAGCTATTGAAGAAAATATAGATGACGCGATTCCCTATATCAACTTTGCTAACCTGCTTTCATCCGTAAACGAGCTGGAACGGGCGCTTGCGTTTTATGATAAAGCGCTTGAATTAGACAACAGAGCTGCTACTGCTTATTATGGAGCAGGAAATGTCTATGTTGTAAAAGAAATGTACAAAGAAGCGAAAGACATGTTTGAAAAAGCGCTTCGTTCCGGAATGGAAAACGGCGACCTATTTTATATGCTCGGAACGGTACTTGTCAAGCTTGAACAGCCTAAGCTTGCGCTGCCGTATTTACAAAGAGCGGTCGAATTGAATGAAAACGATGCGGAAGCCCGTTTTCAATTTGGGATGTGCTTAGCGAACGAGGGCATGCTGGACGAAGCGCTCAGCCAATTCATAGCTGTAACTGAGCTAAATCCGGTGCACGCTGATGCGTTTTATAATGCCGGTGTCGCTTATGCATATCAAGAAAATCGAGAAAGAGCCCTGGAAATGCTCGACAAGGCGATCGATATCCAGCCGGATCATATGCTTGCGCTTCATGCTAAAAAACTGATCGACCCATCATAACAGGCACAGGAGGAGGGATAGCTCGTGCAGCAGCATCCGGATCAGCTTAACATGGAGGAAGAGCCCTATTTAAAAGGGACAGTCAATACAGTCATCTATCATAATGACACCAATTTATATACGGTTCTGAAAGTGAAAGTCATAGAAACCTCCGAAGCCATTGAAGATAAAGCCGTATCCGTGACGGGCTACTTCCCTGCGCTTCAAGAAGAAGAGACTTACACGTTTTACGGAAAGGCCGTCACCCACCCGAAATTCGGGCTTCAATTTCAGGCGGAGCATTTTAAAAAAGAGATTCCGACAACTAAGGAAGGCATCATTCATTATTTATCCAGTGATTTGTTCGAAGGAATCGGCAAAAAAACAGCCGAAGAAATTGTAAAAAAACTGGGTGAGAGCGCGATTAATAAAATATTGGCTGACGCTTCAGTGCTTTACGATGTCCCAAGGCTGTCAAAAAAGAAAGCCGACACGCTAGCAGGCGCCTTGCAGCGGCATCAGGGACTGGAGCAAATCATGATCTCCCTGAATCAGTTTGGATTCGGCCCGCAGCTGTCTATGAAAATCTATCAAGCCTATGAATCAGAGACGCTTGATAAGATTCAGGAAAATCCTTATCAGCTTGTCAAAGATGTAGAAGGCATCGGTTTTGGGAAAGCGGATGAGCTGGGCAGCAGAATGGGGCTTTCAGGTAATCATCCTGAGCGGATAAAAGCCGCCATTTTGTACACGCTTGAAACGACCTGTCTGTCAGATGGGCATACGTACATAGAAACGGAACAGCTTATTATTGATACCCAATCACTGTTAAACCAGTCAGTAAAAGAAGGGCAGCGCATCACAGAAATGGATGCAGCTAACGCGATGATAGCCCTTGGAGAAAATAAAGACATTGTGATAGAAGATGGCCGCTGTTATTTTCCATCGCTGTTTTACGCGGAACAAAACGTTGCAAAGCGCGTGAAACATATCGCAAGCCAAACCGATTATGACGACCAGTTTCCTGAATCCGAATTTCTGCTCGCTTTGGGGGAACTGGAGGAACGGATGAACGTTCAGTATGCGCCCAGCCAGAAGGAAGCGATTCAAAAAGCCCTTTCCTCACCGATAATGCTTTTAACGGGAGGGCCGGGAACAGGAAAAACGACGGTCATCAGAGGGATTGTCGAACTGTACGGAGAGCTTCACGGTGTGTCACTAGACCCTTCAGCTTATAAAAAGGATGAAACTTTTCCGATTGTATTGGCCGCACCGACAGGGAGAGCGGCGAAACGGATGAGTGAATCGACGGGCCTTCCGGCAGTCACGATACACAGGCTGCTTGGCTGGAACGGTGCAGAGGGCTTTACTCATACAGAGGACCAGCCGATCGAAGGGAAACTGTTAATCATCGATGAAGCGAGTATGCTGGATATATGGCTGGCGAACCACTTGTTCAAGGCGATCCCTGATCATATTCAAATCATCATCGTCGGTGACGAAGATCAGCTGCCTTCTGTCGGTCCGGGCCAAGTACTGAGAGACCTTTTGGCATCCCGGGTGATTCCGACTGTGAGACTGACAGACATCTACCGCCAGGCGGAGGGGTCATCAATCGTCGAGCTTGCCCACCAAATGAAAAAAGGCTTGCTGCCAAACAATTTGACTGCCCCGACGAAGGATCGTTCCTTTATTCGCTGCGGAGGCTTGCAAATTAAAGAGGTTGTTGAGAAGGTTGTCGCCAATGCAATGAAAAAAGGCTATACGGCAAAGGACATTCAGGTTCTCGCCCCGATGTACAGAGGAAAAGCCGGGATCAATGAATTAAATGTCATGCTGCAGGACATTTTAAACCCTCCTAAAGAAAAAAGGAGAGAATTGAAGTTCGGAGATGTTGTCTACAGAACCGGAGATAAAATTTTGCAGCTTGTCAATCAGCCGGAAAACAATGTGTTCAACGGAGATATTGGCGAAATTACGTCGATATTTTACGCGAAGGAAAATACAGAAAAAGAAGACATGGCTGTCGTTAATTTTGACGGCAATGAAATGACATTTACGAAAAAAGATTTTAACCAGTTTACCCATGCGTATTGCTGCTCTATTCATAAATCGCAGGGAAGTGAATTTCCGATTGTGGTGTTGCCTGTTGTAAAAGGCTACTATAGAATGCTCAGAAGAAACCTTCTTTATACCGCCATTACTCGAGCAAAGAAATTTCTCATTTTATGCGGGGAAGAGGAGGCGCTGGAGTGGGGCGTAAAAAATAATGACGCAACTGTCAGGCAGACATCCTTGAAAAACAGGCTGTCATTACAGATTGAGGAAATGGATGCCGAGCTTGAGGCTTTGCAAAAAGAGCTCCCGTTCAGTGTACATGATGCCAATATTGGTATGGAAGGCATTACGCCATTCGATTTTATGAAAGAAGAACAGCTGTAAAGGCTCCCGTGTTAGCGGGAGTTTTTGCATTTGCGGTGGAAGTGATTTCATCGTATGAGTCAAAGGTGCGAAGCAAAACCTAAGCCTGTTCAACAAAAGGTGGTTGATCACACTTTGAGAACATGCCATGAGGTAGAAGGATTCCCAGTATACTCAGAACGAACTTCTTGTTATCTCGGGACCATTTCCGATATTTGTTTTTCTCTGAAGGGAGATTGTCTCGGATTTATACTTGCACAAAAACGGTTTTTGCATCATCATCATGCGCTATTACGGGCGTGTGATATCACTTCCATTCTTGATGACCGCATATTGGCCTCAATCAGTTCAGGCCAGCTTCTGCCTCTTCCGAAGTCATGCTTCACATACGAGCAGATGAAAATGAAGCTTGTGAAATCGCAAGAGGGAGATATATTGGGGATGCTGGAAGATGTATACTTTTGTTTGGACAGGGGCATAATCGTAGCATATGAACTCTCGGACGGTTTCTTTTCTGACTTGGCGGGAAGCAAGCATCAGATCCAAAGAGCGGATTCGCTTGTCGAGGTGCGGAAAGACGAGATCGTTCTGAACGGATAGAGGTGTGAGATATGCTTATATGCCCGAACTGCAAAAGTAAGGATATCGGGAAAATCGGCGTGAACCAATATTATTGCTGGGGCTGTTTTATCGAACTGACAGTGGCGAAAGGGAAGATCGCAACTCATCAGGTGGAAGAAGACGGAACGTTAAGCAGCTTGGATGATTTGTTTTCTGAGGACGAACGCAGCATCAATTTTTGATTATGAAGGGAGATGCTCAGGATGAATCGGACGATGACTTCTCTTTTGGCATTGGGAGCCGGGGCTCTCGTATACCGGATGGCGACTCAATCCGACATGCTGAATAATCGAAGCATGAAGCGGATGAGAAGAAGAATTACGAAAATGTTTTAATGTGGAAAAGGATACTCCTCGGAGAGTATCCTTTTTGTTATAGAGCGAGAATAATTCGCACCGTTCCTCAAAAGATATAGAAGAGGTGAAAGCAGATGCTCCAAAAACCGGTGCAGCTTTTGTTGTGGGTGGCCATTTGTTTGCTGGTCCTGTTAACAGTCTATGTCTTTTTGATGCTCGATATATTATGGTCGCCCTTTTGGCTCGTCATCAAAACGATTTTGATACCCCTAATCATTTCGATTTTTATTTCTTATTTATTGTTACCGGTCACAGAGTGGCTGCATGGCAAAGGACTGCCGAGGACCTTGAGCATCTTGGTGATTTATGTGCTTTTCTTTGGCGGAATTGGCTGGGCGCTGTATAAAGGGGTGCCTGTTTTAATTGTGCAGCTGACGGATTTATCAGAGAATATCCCTATGTTTGCCGAAACGTATAACGGGCTCCTTCTTCATGTGCATAACCATACTGATGACTGGCCTAACGGCATGCATCATCGTATAGATAAAATGATCAGCCAGACGGAGGCATTTTTCGCGGAAACGATCGAGGGAGCAATCAGCGGGATTCGCAACGTGCTTGATTATTTCATCATTGCGGCAACAATCCCTTTTCTCGTGTTTTATATGGTAAAGGATATTGAGTTGATGAAAAAGACGGTATGGTATTTGACGCCAAAGTCGTGGAGAAAGCGGGGCAGCGCCTTCTTGATGGATGTAGACGACTCTCTTGGCGATTATGTCCGCGGCCAGCTTCTGGTCTGCTTCATTCTCGGCGTGCTGGCGGGCATTACATTCTGGATATTTGGGCTTCCATATCCGTTGATCTTAGGCCTGATTTCCGGGATCACGAATGTCATACCGTATTTTGGCCCTTTCATTGGAGCTGTTCCTGCGCTTTTAATTGCGATGACCATTTCAGTGAAAGCGATTCTAGTTGTGGTGTTTACAGTGTTTGCTCTGCAATTTATGGAAGGGAATATCCTCAGTCCGTTCATTGTCGGCAGAAGCCTTAAAATGCATCCAGTCGTCATCATGCTTGCGCTTCTTGCCGGAGGAGAACTGGCGGGAATCGTCGGGATGATTCTGGCTGTTCCGGCGACGGCTGTTTTAAAAGTGATGATGGTCCATTTTTTGCGGATGAGGACGGAGCATTGACATTGTCGTGCAGCTTGTCTATAATTTCTCGTAGAATACATACGAATCTCGAGTGACGGATCTGAGTATGCCGAAGCCCTGTTAAAGAGAGAAGTTCCGCTAGCTGAAAGGAGCTTTATCAGAAGATCGGAGGAAGCTAATCCTGAGTGCAGTTAATCACTGCCGCACATCCTGCGTTACAGGGTTAAAGGTGACGGGCGAATGTTAAAGCCCGTAATCAGGGTGGTACCGCGAGACAGCTCTCGTCCCTGTGTAAACGTGTGGTTTGCATAGGGGGAGGGCTTTTTTGCTGTCACTAAAGAGAATTTCGATTTTTATAGAGGAGGAAATACAATGAAACACTTAACTTCTGCTGAAGTTCGTCAAATGTTTTTGGATTTCTTTAAAGAAAAAGGACATGCGGTAGAGCCAAGCGCGTCATTAGTGCCGCATGAGGACCCTTCACTGCTGTGGATCAACAGCGGTGTTGCGACACTGAAAAAGTATTTTGACGGACGTGTCGTTCCGGAAAATCCAAGAATCGTAAACGCTCAAAAAGCGATCAGAACAAACGATATAGAAAATGTAGGTAAAACTGCGCGCCATCATACATTCTTTGAAATGCTTGGAAACTTCTCTATCGGCGATTATTTCAAAGAAGAAGCCATTACATGGGCGTGGGAGTTTTTAACGAGTGACAAGTGGATCGGCTTCGACAAAGAGCTTCTCTCTGTTACGGTTCACCCTGAAGATGAAGAAGCGTATGAGTTTTGGGCGAAAAAAATCGGTATTCCCGAGGAAAGAATTATCCGCCTAGAGGGGAACTTCTGGGACATCGGTGAAGGGCCGAGCGGACCGAACACAGAGATTTTCTATGACCGCGGTGAAGCATACGGTAATGATCCAGAAGATCCGGAGCTTTATCCAGGCGGAGAAAACGACCGTTATTTGGAAGTATGGAATCTTGTGTTCTCTGAGTTCAACCATAACCCAGACGGCACGTACACGCCGCTTCCGAAGAAAAATATTGATACAGGCATGGGGCTTGAAAGAATGGTATCTGTCATCCAGAATGTCCCGACAAACTTTGATACCGATTTATTTGTGCCGATCATCAAAGCAACAGAAACCATTTCGGGTGAAGCATACGGCACAGACAATGTGAAAGACACTGCGTTTAAAGTGATTGCCGACCACATTAGAACGGTTGCCTTTGCTGTCAGTGATGGGGCGCTGCCGTCAAATGAAGGCCGCGGCTATGTATTAAGACGCTTGTTGCGCCGGGCCGTGCGTTATGCCAAAACAATCAACATCCACCGTCCGTTCATGTACGATTTAGTGTCGGTTGTCGCTGAAATCATGGCGGATTTCTACCCTGAAGTAAAAGAGAAAGCGGATTTCATTGCAAAAGTCATCAAAACCGAAGAAGAGCGCTTCCACGAAACCCTTAATGAAGGGCTTGCGATCCTGTCAGAAATGATCAAAAAAGAAAAAGGCAAGGCCAGCAGCGTGATTTCAGGGGCCGACGTGTTTAAACTGTACGATACGTATGGGTTCCCAGTTGAGCTGACAGAAGAATACGCAGAAGACGAGGGCATGACGGTTGACCATAAAGGCTTCGAAGAAGAAATGAACCAGCAGCGTGAACGGGCAAGAAACGCCCGCCAGGATGTCGGCAGCATGCAGGTGCAGGGCGGCGCATTGCGCGACGTGACCGATGAAAGCACATTTGTCGGCTACTCTCAAACGAAAGCTGGCGCCAATGTCATTGTGCTTCTTCAGGATGGACAATTCATTGAAGAGGCTCATGAAGGGGACAGCGTTCAAATCATTCTTGATGAAACACCGTTCTATGCAGAAAGCGGCGGCCAAATCGGCGATAAAGGTTACCTCCGCAGCGAACAGGCAGTGGTGAGAATTAAAGATGTGCAAAAAGCGCCGAACGGCCAGCATGTGCATGAAGGTGTTGTGGAGAGCGGCACTGTTCAAAAAGGCCTGCATGTAACGGCTGAAGTTGAAGACCATATGAGAAGCGGCGTCATTAAAAACCATACGGCAACGCATTTATTGCATCAGGCGCTTAAAGACGTTCTTGGAACTCATGTCAATCAGGCCGGATCTCTTGTGACTGAAAACCGTCTTCGTTTTGACTTCTCGCATTTTGGGCAAGTGACAAAAGAAGAGCTTGAACAAATTGAAACAATCGTCAACAAAAAGATCTGGGCGAGCATCCCGGTCAGCATCGATTTGAAGCCAATCGCTGAAGCGAAAGAAATGGGCGCGATGGCTCTGTTCGGCGAAAAATACGGTGATATTGTCCGGGTTGTCCAAGTCGGAGATTACAGTATAGAGCTGTGCGGCGGCTGTCATGTCAGAAACACAGCGGAAATCGGCTTGTTTAAAATTGCTTCAGAATCTGGAATCGGAGCAGGCACAAGACGGATTGAAGCTGTAACAGGACAAGGCGCTTACGTCGAAATGAACAGCCAGATTTCTGTTTTGAAGCAGGCTGCTGACGAGCTGAAAACAAATATTAAAGAAGTGCCGAAACGGGTTGAGGCTCTGCAAGCTGAACTGAAAGAAGCCCAAAGAGAAAATGAATCTCTTCTGGCGAAACTAGGAAACGTGGAAGCAGGAGCGATTCTGTCAAAAGTGAAAGAAGTTGACGGCGTGAGTGTGCTTGCGGAAAAAGTTAATGCGAAAGACATGAACCATCTCCGCACAATGGTGGATGAACTGAAAGCGAAGATCGGCTCTGCTGTGATCGTGCTTGGTGCGGTACAAAACGAGAAAGTTAATATTTCCGCCGGCGTAACAAAGGATCTCATTGAGAAAGGCCTGCATGCCGGCAAGCTGGTTAAACAAGCTGCGGAGGTTTGCGGCGGAGGCGGCGGAGGCCGTCCGGACATGGCGCAGGCAGGCGGCAAACAGCCGGAAAAATTAGAAGAAGCTTTGGCTTCCGTAGAAGATTGGGTGAAATCCGTTTTATAATTTGCCCATGTAGTGTAGAATGATGGTAAGATTAGGACCCCAGGCTGAACTTTGCCTGCGAATTTGGGAAAGAGGTGCAAAACGGTGAGCTCGTTTGATAAAACGATGAAATTTAATTTCTCCGATGATTCTGCTGAGACTAACGTAAATGAGGTGCTGATTACAGTGTATGACGCGCTTCAGGAAAAGGGCTACAATCCAATCAATCAGATTGTCGGATACTTGCTGTCAGGTGATCCCGCTTACATTCCTAGGCATCGTGACGCTCGTAATTTAATTCGCAAACTTGAAAGAGACGAATTAATCGAGGAATTGGTAAAGTCTTATTTAGAACAACATAAAGAGGCGTAAATAAAGAATGAGAATATTAGGACTCGATTTAGGAACCAAAACACTCGGTGTTGCTCTGAGCGACGAAATGGGCTGGACTGCTCAAGGCATTGAGACCATAAAGATTAATGAAGCTGAAGGCGATTATGGTTTATCACGTTTATCTGATCTGATTCAAGAGTATACTATAGATAAAATCGTGCTCGGCTTTCCTAAGAATATGAATGGAACAGTCGGCCCGAGAGGCGAAGCCAGCCAAACATTTGCGAAAATCCTTGAAACAACGTACAATGTTCCTGTTGTGCTGTGGGACGAGCGTCTTACCACAATGGCGGCTGAAAAAATGCTGATTGCCGCTGATGTCAGCAGGCAAAAACGAAAAAAAGTCATTGATAAAATGGCGGCTGTTATGATTTTGCAAGGATATCTTGACAGCTTAAATTAAAGCCAGAGGTGAAGAAAATGGAACACGGCGAAAATAATATTACAATTGTTGACGATCAAGGAAATGAACAGCTTTGTGAAGTGCTGTTTACATTTGAAAACGAAGAGTTTGGCAAGTCTTATGTGCTGTACTACCCAATGGAAGCAAAAGATGATGAAGAAGTAGAAATTCTTGCTTCCAGCTTCACGCCAAACGAAGACGGTGAAAATGGTGAGCTATATCCGATCGAAACTGACGAAGAATGGGATATGATTGAAGAAACCCTTAACACATTCTTAGCGGACGAAGACGAAGAATAACACCTCGTCCAAAGCCGGAGCATAATGCTCCGGCTTTTTTTCTGCTGTATGAAGGGCTTGTTCACCCTTGTTTTGTAATAAATTGCCGAAATCCAATGAATCATGTAGTATAAGACCTGATGGGAGGGGACCTAATGTATATCAATCGGCAAAAAAAATCATTTTTCAATAAAAAAACAATCATACTGTCTTCCATTATTGTGCTGCTTCTCATCATTGGCGGGGCATTTTTATATGGGAAATCAATGCTGGAACCTGTTGAAAAAGACAGTAAAGCGACAGTGGACATCAACATTCCGAGCGGCTCGTCTGTTTCGGCCATCGCATCGATATTAAAGAAAAACGACGTCATAAAAAGCGAGAAGGCATTTCAGTATTATGTGAAATTTAAAGGCGCTTCCGGATTTCAGGCGGGATTTTACCATTTGAATAAAGGAATGGATGTAGATGCCATTATTCATAAGCTGACAAGCGGGGCTACAAGCTATGCCTTTCAGATTACAGTAACTGAGGGAGCACAGCTGACACAAATCGCGGCCGCTATTGCTGATGAAACGAAATACTCAAAAAAACAAGTCATGGCGAAGCTGGACGATGAAACATTTATTCATCAGCTGAAGAAAGAGTTTCCGGACACTGTGACAAACGATGTTTTCAATAAAAATATAAAGCATCCGCTGGAAGGGTACCTATTCCCGGCTACATACCCTTTTCATGATCCGGACACGTCACTTGAAGACATGATCACGGCAATGGTTAAACAGACAAATTCTTATGTAGAAACATATAAAGCAGAAATGAAGAAAAATAAACTTTCCGTGCATAAGCTGCTGACGATGGCTTCATTGATTGAAGAAGAAGCGACTGAAAAAGTCGATCGCCATAAAATTGCGAGCGTCTTTTATAACCGCCTGAAGAAGAAAATGCCGCTCCAAACAGATCCGACCGTACTGTACGCCGCAGGCAAGCATAAAGATCGCGTTCTTTATAAGGATCTGGAAATCGATTCACCGTACAATACGTATAAAAACCCGGGATTGACGCCAGGACCGATTGCCAACGCCGGCATGTCGTCATGGGAAGCGGCGTTGCATCCAGAGCAAACGGACTATCTGTACTTCTTGGCGAAATCAAGTGGTGAGGTCGTATTTACAAAAACGCTAAAAGAGCACAATAAAGCAAAAGAAAAATACATTTTCTCAAAAAACGGGCAATAAAAGGGGAGCAAAAAGCTCTCCTTTTGTTCGCTTTCCGCAAGGTTTTATGATAAAATATATCGGGTTGTTTACCGATGTATCATGATGTATTCAGAGAGTGTCCTGTGCAAAAGACTGGGGCACTCCTTTTTAGAACGGGAGGCTGTTTGTAGTGACTGACCGGTATGAACGAATAAATGACTATATAGAAGCATTATTGAAGCCTCGGCCGGAAAACGTGAAGAAGCTTGAAGCATATGCAGAAGAACATCATGTCCCGATTATGGAAAAAGGGAGCATGGCGGTGCTGCTTCAGATTTTGTCTGTGAAACAGCCGAAAAAAATACTAGAAATCGGAACGGCCATTGGTTATTCCGCCATTCGAATGGCGCTGGAGCTGCCGTCTGCTGAAATATATACAATTGAACGCAATGACAAACGGCATGAAGAAGCGGTAAACAATATCAAGGAGTTTCAGCTTGATGACCGAATTCATGTTTTTTACGGAGACGCGCTTGAATTAGCCGACGCCGTTCATGTTACCGCGCCTTACGATGTCATTTTTATTGACGCTGCAAAAGGCCAGTATCAAAACTTTTTTCATTTATATGAACCGATGCTTTCACCGGACGGGGTGCTGTTAACAGACAACGTGCTGTTTAAAGGTCTGGTGGCAGAGGATTACAGCAAAATAGAACCGAAAAGAAGGCGCAGGCTGATAACGAAAATTGATGAATATAATCATTGGCTGATGCATCATCCCGATTATCAAACTGCGATTATTCCTGTCGGGGACGGACTTGCGATTAGTAAAAAGAAGAGGTGAATGTCATGAAAAAACCAGAGCTCTTAGTGACGCCGACGAGTGCGGCGGACATTTTGCCGCTGATACAGGCGGGGGCAACTGCGTTTTTAGTTGGGGAACAGAAATATGGCTTGAGATTAGCCGGGGAATTTTCTCGTGATGATGTAACAAAAACGGTTGAAATTGCGCATAAAGAAGGGGCAAAAGTATACGTTGCCGTAAATGCCATTTTTCATAACGATAAAGTGGGAGAGCTTGGCGAATATCTGGCTTTCTTAGCGGAAACCGGTGTCGATGCAGCGGTATTCGGCGATCCTGCCGTGCTGATGGCTGCCCGTGAATCTGCGCCCGGCCTGAAGCTTCATTGGAGCACAGAAACGACAGGCACCAACTACTATACATGCAACTACTGGGGACGAAAAGGCGCGGCGCGTTCTGTGCTTGCCAGAGAGTTAAACATGGACAGCATTGTGGAGATCAAAGAAAACGCTGAAGTTGAAATTGAAATCCACGTGCATGGAATGACGTGCATGTTCCAATCAAAGCGTTCTTTAATTGGCAACTATTTCGAATACCAAGGCAAAGTCATGGACATTGAAGGAAAGAAAAAAGAATCAGGCTTGTTCTTGCACGATAAAGAACGTGATAATAAATACCCGATTTTCGAAGATGAAAACGGCACGCACATCATGAGCCCGAACGATGTGTGCATTATTGATGAACTTGAGGAATTGATAGATGCCGGCATTGATTCTTTCAAAATCGACGGTGTCCTGAAATCGCCGGAATACTTAATTGAAGTCACCAACATGTACAGAGAAGCGATTGATCTGTGTGTGGAAAACCGTGACGAATATGAAGCGAAAAAAGAAGACTGGATCGAACGCATTGAAAGCATCCAGCCAGTTAATAGAAAAATTGATACCGGATTCTTCTTTAAAGAAACGGTTTATTAATGAAAAGGAGGTTAAGCTATGACTGCCGTAAATGATAAAATATCCAAAATCGTCAATGGTAAGCGTGTAATTACAAAAAAGCCGGAGCTTCTCGCACCCGCCGGTAATCTTGAAAAACTGAAAATCGCTGTTCATTACGGAGCGGACGCGGTCTTTATTGGAGGGCAGGAATACGGTCTGCGCTCAAATGCCGATAACTTTACAATCGAAGAAATTGCAGAAGGCGTTGAATTCGCGAAACAATATGGCGCGAAGATCTACGTAACGACAAACATTTTTGCCCATAATGAAAACATGGACGGGCTTGAAGAATACTTGAAAGCACTTGGAGACGCCAACGTTGCCGGCATTATTGTGGCAGATCCGCTGATCATCGAAACATGTCGCAGAGTGGCCCCGAATGTTGAGGTGCACTTGAGCACGCAGCAGTCTCTTTCAAACTGGAAGGCTGTCCAGTTCTGGAAGGAAGAAGGTCTGGACCGCGTCGTGCTGGCACGTGAAACAAGCGCTCTTGAAATCAGAGAAATGAAAGAAAAGGTAGATATCGAAATCGAATCCTTTATTCACGGCGCGATGTGTATCGCATATTCCGGCCGCTGCGTGTTGAGCAATCACATGACGGCGCGGGATTCCAACCGCGGAGGCTGCTGCCAGTCGTGCCGATGGGATTATGATTTGTATCAAACTGACGGTGCCAACGCCGTTGCTTTGTATGGTGAAGAAGATGCGCCATTTGCGATGAGCCCGAAAGATTTGAAGCTGATTGAATCCATTCCGAAAATGATTGAAATGGGCATCGACAGCTTAAAGATTGAAGGACGCATGAAATCCATTCACTATGTAGCAACAGTTGTCAGCGTATACCGAAAAATCATCGACGCTTATTGCGCTGATCCGGATCACTTTGTGATTCAAAAAGAATGGCTTGAAGAGCTTGATAAGTGCGCCAACCGGGACACTGCGACAGCTTTCTTTGAAGGAACGCCAGGCTATGAAGAGCAAATGTTCGGTGAGCACGGCAAAAAAACGACGTTTGATTTTGTCGGCTTAGTGCTGAATTATGATGAAGACACACAAATGGTTACGCTCCAACAGCGCAATTTCTTCAAAAAAGGCGACGAAGTGGAATTTTTCGGTCCGGAAATCGACAACTTTACACATACGATTGAAACCATTTGGGACGAAGACGGTAACGAGCTAGATGCTGCCCGCCATCCCCTGCAAATTGTCAAATTCAAACTAGACAAAAAGATTTATCCGAGCAACATGATGAGAAAGGGGAAGTAACAACCCATGGGTAAGAATCCAGTAGTCATTGGAATCGCAGGAGGTTCCGGTTCAGGAAAAACGAGTGTCACACGGTCCATTTATGAACAATTTAAAGGACACT
The DNA here is from genome assembly GCF_000815295.1 of Bacillus sp. MSP13. Classification (NCBI taxonomy): domain Bacteria; kingdom Bacillati; phylum Bacillota; class Bacilli; order Caryophanales; family Bacillaceae; genus Bacillus; species Bacillus sp. MSP13. The sequence continues at coordinate 57,493 of NZ_JXAQ01000006.1, read as the reverse complement.
CGATTTTAATGATCCAGCAAGACCTTTATTATAAAGACCAAAGCCATCTTCCATTTGAAGAAAGGCTGAACACAAACTATGATCATCCGCTTGCGTTTGATAATGACTATTTAATCGAGCATATTCAGGATCTATTGAATTACCGCGCGATTGAAAAGCCGATTTACGACTATAAGCTTCACACACGTTCAGAAGAAACGGTTCACGTAGAGCCAAAGGATGTTATTATCCTTGAAGGCATTCTTGTTCTTGAAGACAAAAGGCTCCGTGACCTGATGGATATCAAGCTTTACGTGGATACAGACGCCGACTTGCGTATCATCAGACGGATTATGAGAGATATTAATGAGCGCGGCCGCTCTATTGATTCTGTCATTGAACAGTATGTGTCAGTTGTCCGCCCGATGCATAACCAATTCGTTGAACCGACGAAACGATACGCTGATATTATTATCCCGGAAGGCGGACAGAATCACGTCGCAATTGATCTGATGGTCACGAAAATACAGACCATCCTTGAACAAAACGCGATTTTGTAATACCATAGCATAGACATAAATAACTCTGACCATATTATGTATAGGCAGGAAGGGGATGTGTAAATTCCCTTCTTTCCCTGTTTATAAACGCGAAATATTTGCAGATCGACAAGATTCAGTTTAAGATAAACAGTACCTATATGGGAGAGAAGAACGAGGACTGCCCTGTGTTCTCATTCTTGTATTTTTTAGTTTATGCTCTCATACATAATCGAAGATGTTGAGGGACAACCAGAAGGAGTGAAGGGACATGGCACAAGAGAAAGTTTTTCCTATGACTGAAGAAGGAAAACAAAAACTTGAACAAGAATTGGAATATTTGAAAACGGTTAAACGAAAAGAAGTAGTAGAGCGCATCAAAATTGCGAGAAGTTTCGGAGACCTTTCCGAGAACTCTGAATACGATTCAGCGAAAGAAGAGCAGGCATTCGTAGAGGGCCGTGTAACGACTCTTGAAAATATGATCCGCAACGCGAAAATCATTGAAGATGACGGCGGCTCTAACGTTGTCGGTTTGGGGAAAACCGTCACTTTCGTCGAATTGCCTGATGGTGAAGAAGAATCATATACCATCGTTGGAAGCGCTGAGGCTGATCCGTTTGAAGGGAAAATCTCAAACGATTCACCGATCGCAAAAAGCCTGCTGGGCAAAAAAGTAGATGATGAAGTCACAGTGCAAACACCGGGCGGAGAAATGCTCGTGAAAATTGTGAAAATTTCATAATATCCGTTTAGCAGAGAAACACCTCGTCCACAATGTGGGTGAGGTGTTTTTTTATGAAAATATCGAAACGAATGAAGCTGGCAGTCATCGCTTTTTTGATCGTATTTTTTCTGCTGCTGCTGCGGCTGGCGGAAATCCAGCTGTTCTTCACTGAATCCTTTTCTAACAGGAAAATCAATTTGATCAAAGAAAGTGTGAAACAGCGAACGGAGGAAGTGCTCATTTCTGACGGAAGAGGTTCCTTTTTAGATCGAAACGGACAGGCGCTGACCGGCAAAAGCGAGCCTGCGGTTGTTTTGTTCCCTTTTCTGCTGACGCAGGATTGGCCGGTCAAAAAAGTTGCGGATATCCTCGGCATGTCTGAAGATGAATTGCACCAGACGCTCACAAAGGCAAAAAAACCGGTCATATTGCGTCAAAGGAAAATTAAAACACTTTCGAAACAATCCATTACAAAAATCAATTCTTTGAAATATCCCGGCATTTACGGCGTATATATGGAGAATGAAGACAAGCCCAGCCTTGCTTCACATACGATAGGAAGCACAAATCAAGACCCGGCGCTTCTGCGGAGGAAATATCCCGAGCAGGATAACCTTCCGATTACAACGAAAATCGGAACAACCGGGTTAGAACGGACATTTGATGAGTTTTTGCTTCCAGAACAAGATACAAAACTTTTATATCATGTGGACGGAAGAGGAAACCCTTTGTTCGGCATGGACGTCAAATATACTGCTGAAGCCAATACGTTTTATCCGCTCCAGATCAAAACAACGATCGATCAAAGCTTTCAAAAAGCGATGGAGGGGATATTGAATGAACAGGGGCTGAAAAAAGGGGGAGCTGTGCTTTTGGACATCGAAAATAGCAGTGTTGTGGGAATTGTAAGCAAACCGGACGCCGATGTCTCCCGGCAAAACACGCTTCAGAATTATATGCTGACGCCAATCTATCCCGGGTCTGTTTTTAAAACAGTCATTGCCGCGGCTGCGATTGAAAATGATACGGTGAAGCCGAGCCAATCCTTTAATTGCAATGTAAACCTGTACGGGGAACCGGGCGAAGACAAAGGAACCTTGTCTTTTGATGAAAGTTTTGCCCAGAGCTGCAATTACACATTTACGAGCCTCGCAGAACAATTAATAAGTAAAGACAATTCAGTTATTGAAGATATGGCCGAAAAGCTGACTCTCACAGATCGGGCAGGCTGGGAAGGAAAACTGTATCACGAAACACATTTCCGCCAGTTGTATAACGAAAAAAACGGCGTGATTTGGGGGGATGAAAAAGACAAATCAGTCAAAAAAGCCATTGCACAAACAGCGATCGGGCAGAAAAATGTAAAAGTAACGCCGCTTCAGGTAGCGAATATGATGGCGACAATCGCCCGCGGAGGCGAAAAGCGGCAGGTGAAAATCGCTGAACAAATTGAATATAAAAATGGCACAACACTTGTCAAATTCAAAGACCAGAATCTAAAAGGAGAAACGATAGACAAATATACGGCACAGCAGCTTCAAAAAATGCTGCGGCGGGTGGTGGAATCTCCTTCAGGAACGGGCAGAAGGTTTCAGGATCTTCCGTATACTGTAGCAGGGAAGTCAGGCACAGCCCAGACAGGCAAGCTGTCAAAAGAGAAAAAACCGCTCTATGAAAAATGGTTTGCCGGATATTTTCCCGCGGATAAGCCGAAATACGCTCTTGTCGTTTTACACATGGATACGCCCGAGGATAAGGCTCTGACAAATTCCTTGTTTTATGATATTGTTAAAAAAGTACACGAAATTGAAATCAATCAGAAATAGAACAACTTCTCAGCACATGGTAAAATGTATGCTGAGCCAAGAGGGATAAAGGAGTGCAGAAGTATTGAGCAATAATCAATCTCGTTATGAAAACCGTGATAAGCGCAGGAAAACGAATTTAGTGCTTAACATTTTAATCGCAATTGTATCCATACTAATCGTCGTGGTAGCAGCTAATCTCTTCATTAACAGTCCTTCTAGCAAAGATGTCAGCAAGGATTCTGAAACGGCGCAAAAACAGGAATCTCCGGCTTCAGGAAAGACGGAAAAGAAATCGGATGAAGATATAAAAGACAGCAAGAAAGATACATCTGACAGCGAAAAGGATGCTGAGAAGTCCTCAGATTCAGATTCGGATGCCAAAAAAGATGATTCTTCTAAAGATGATGACTCTGATTCAGACTCGGATTCAGATGATCCGCTTAAAGACGCAAAAGTAACAGAAGGCGGCTCATCAAGCGATGTGGAAAAAACGTATGAAAATCCTGACTGGAAAGCAGTTGGAACTGAGCAAACGGGCGAGCATGCCGCGACTTATGATTCAAGCTCACAAGACTGGGCTGAGATGCTGAAAGCCATATCATACGCGACTGGTGTCTCAACAGATAACATGACGGTGCTCTGGCTCGGAAATAACGGCAGCCCTCAGGATGCCAAAGGCAAGATTTTAGACAAGACGACTGGAGATAAATATCAAGTTACGATTACATGGGTTAATGACAAAGGCTGGAAGCCGACAAAAGTAGAAAAACTAAAATAACAAAGCAGCCGGTTTAGAGCCGGCTGCTTTTGTTTTAGGCTTCAGCTGCGAAATGAACTACCGCGCTGTACAAAATCCTTCCGTCTGCCACAGCGGTTTGGTGTGAAACAGATTTTACCCGTAGCATGATGGCTTTATTGTTTTCGATTTGCGTATTGATTTTCTTTTCAAGCTCCTGCAATGAAGCCGCCTCGAAAAATTCCACTTTGTCTTTTATCAAATCTAATTGAAAATTCATCTCTCGACCCTCCAGCTTTCACAAGTCATATGAAGTATAAGCTTTTTTGCGGGTAACGCGCAATATAGATGGCATAAAATACACAAAGTGTTTTAGTACCTGCTTTCCAGAAGATGTGGTATGATTGGAACTGTTCCATCATTAATTCATAGTATACTTATAGGAATAATTAAATATGGAGTGTGAGAAATATGGGACGTGAATTTATCCCTCTCTTTGAAGATTGGGCAGCAACTTATGATCAAACAGTACAAGGTTTTGATATACAGTATAAAGAAGCGTTCAGAGGCTACGATGATATTCTTCATGCCATCGTCAGCAAATCTGGAATGCATGTGTTAGAATTTGGCCCAGGGACGGGGAATTTGACATTCAAGCTGCTGGATGCGGGCAAATCTGTATTTGGAATTGAACCCTCTGCCGCAATGCGCAAATTGGCTTCTGACAAGCTTTCAGGGAGGGCGGAAATCGTTGATGGAGACTTCCTGGCATTTCCCGAGCCGCCATTTCAGGCTGACACAATCGTCAGTTCATATGCGTTTCATCATTTGACTGACGAAGAAAAGCGGGCTGCCATAAAGCAATATGGCAAATACCTTCAGTTGCATGATAGAATAGTGTTTGCCGATACCGTCTTTGAAGATGTGCAAGCATATGAACAGGCTATTGATAAAGCCCGTTCTCAAGGCTTCTATCAGCTGGCAAATGATTTAGAGACGGAGCATTATCCCACATTGGATGCGTTGAAAGAGATGTTTACAGCTGAAGGTTTTGCAGTCCAATTCACTCAGCAAAACGACTTCGTGTGGATAATGGAGGCCATCAAACGGTAAAGTGAAGGGAATGTGAATAGATGAAACTAGCAGTCATCGGAGCAATGGAAGAGGAAGTTACCATCCTAAGAAGCAAACTTGAACATACAAAAACAGAAACAATCGCACACTGTGAATTTACAACAGGCGAATATAAAGGAACTGAAGTGATTCTTTTAAAATCAGGAATTGGAAAAGTAAATGCTGCCATCAGCACAACGCTTTTGCTTGACCGTTACAAGCCTGATTATGTGATTAACACAGGCTCAGCGGGTGGATTTCATCATACACTGAATGTAGGAGATGTCGTTATTTCTACTGACGTTCGCCACCATGATGTAGATGTAACAGCCTTTGACTATGAATACGGCCAGGTGCCGGGTCTTCCGGCTGCTTATGCGGCAGATGAAAAGCTGATCAGCATCACGGAAGAAGCGATTTCTGAATTCGACGGCGTTCAAGTTGCAAAAGGAACGATCGCAACAGGCGATTCTTTCATGAACGATCCGAAGCGGGTTGAAGAAGTGCGTAAGAGATTTTCTGATCTGTACGCGGTTGAAATGGAGGCTGCGGCAGTGGCTCAAGTATGCCATCAATTTAAAACGCCGTTTGTTGTGATCAGAGCGTTATCAGATATCGCAGGAAAAGAATCACATGTATCATTTGACCAATTTTTAGAGCAGGCGGCTGTCAATTCAACAGAGCTTGTGTTAAAGGTGATTAAGCGAATTCATTAAAAACAGGGGAGCGTTCTCCTCTGTTTTTTCTAAAAACAACCTCTATCAAGGAGGAGGACATATATGGCTGTTATAACGGACATCACCGAGCTGATTGGAAACACACCGCTTCTCCGCCTGAAGAACTTTGATGTTTCTGAAGGAGTCACAGTGTATGCCAAGCTTGAAATGATGAATCCCGGCGGAAGCATCAAAGACAGACTGGGAGATATGCTGATCCGTGACGCGCTGGAGTCAGGCAGGGTGAAACCCGGCGGAGTCATTATAGAAGCTACGGCAGGCAATACAGGGATCGGCCTTGCACTGAGTGCCAGAAAATATGGATTACAAGCGATTTTCTGTGTTCCTGAACATTTCAGCACAGAGAAACAGCAAATTATGCAAGCGCTTGGCGCATCGATCATTCATACTCCGCGTCAAGACGGAATGCAGGGAGCCATTCAAAAAGCCATTCAGCTGGAGACAGAAATTAAAAATTCTTATTGTGTTTTGCAATTTAAAAACCAAGTAAATCCATCGACTTACTATAAGACGCTTGGGCCTGAAATATGGGAAGCGCTTGACGGCAAGATTCATACGTTTGTCGCGGGGGCAGGATCAGGGGGCACATTCGCAGGAACTGCTTCCTTCTTAAAGGAAAGAAATCCGGCAGTGAAAACAGTGATTGTCGAACCGGAGGGCTCCATTTTAAACGGAGGAGAGCCCCATGCTCATAAAACAGAAGGCATCGGCATGGAGTTTATCCCCGGCTATATGAATGAAAGCCATTTTGATGAGATCTACACCGTCACAGATGGGGATGCGTTTAGACTTGTGAAAGAAGCGGCAGAAAAAGAAGGCCTGCTGATCGGAAGCTCTTCAGGTGCAGCGCTATATGCAGCATTGGAGGAGGCGAAAAAAGCGTCCGCAGGAACAAACATCGTCACCGTATTTCCTGACAGCAGCGACCGGTATATCAGCAAACAAATATACGAAGGAGGCATCTGATATGAAGAAAAAAACATTGATGATTCACGGCGGAATCACAGGTGATGAAAAAACAGGCGCTGTGTCCGTACCTATTTATCAAGTGAGTACGTACAAGCAGCCGAAAGCAGGGCAGCATACCGGCTACGAATATTCAAGAACGGCCAATCCGACAAGAGCCGCTCTCGAAGCGCTAGTGACAGAGCTGGAAGGCGGGGAAGCAGGCTATGCGTTCAGTTCGGGAATGGCTGCCATTACGGCGGTTATGATGCTGTTTAACAGCGGAGATCATGTTATTCTGACTGATGATGTGTACGGCGGAACATATCGCGTGATGACAAAGGTGCTCAATCGCCTTGGCATTGAATCAACATTTGTCGATACAAGCAGCAGAGAAGAAGTTGAAAAAGCCATTCGTCCTAACACAAAAGCCATTTATATTGAGACACCGACAAACCCGCTGCTCAAAATCACCGACTTGGCGCTCATGGCTGATCTGGCAAAAAAATCCGGTGTGTTGCTTATCGTAGACAATACCTTTAACACTCCTTATTTTCAGCAGCCGCTTACTTTAGGCGCTGATATCGTGCTTCACAGTGCGACAAAATATCTTGGCGGACACAGTGACGTTGTCGGCGGGTTAGTTGTGACATCTTCTAAAGAGCTTGGAGAAGAGCTGCATTTTGTGCAAAACTCCACAGGCGGCGTTCTTGGTCCTCAAGATTCCTGGCTGTTAATGAGGGGAATCAAAACATTGGGTCTCAGAATGGAAGCGATCGATCAAAATGCGCGGAAGATCGCACGTTTTCTTGAGAATCATCCTGGTGTCCAAACGTTATATTATCCCGGCTCTTCAAACCATCCCGGACACGAGCTTGCAAAAGCTCAAGGGTCTGGATTCGGCGGCATGATCTCCTTTGATATCGGCAGTGAAGAGCGTGTTGATGCATTTTTGGGAAATCTAACACTGTTTACTATTGCTGAAAGCCTGGGCGCGGTGGAAAGCTTAATTTCTGTTCCGGCAAGAATGACTCATGCTTCTATTCCGAGAGAACGCCGGCTTGAACTCGGCATTACAGATGGCTTGATCAGAATTTCTGTAGGGATTGAAGATGCAGAAGATTTGCTGGAAGATATCGAGCAAGCACTTAAAAATTTATAACAAATGGATACAATTACTTTCTCTGTAAGCCGCCAGATTATATTATAATAGTCGTATACTATGAATCTGGCAGGTGATTCTTTTGAATAAAAATAGAATGAAATCTTTAACAGAAGATTACAAGCATTTTGCTTTTACATTGCTTGCAGTCAGCACTTTTATATATATAGGCGCAGTCCTTCCCGATCAGGGTTTAACGTTAGGTCAAAAATCGATGATGTTTTTAGCGGATTGCGTATTTTTAGCCGGTGCCTTCTTTTGTGTGGACCGTTCATTGATTTATAAGAAGCGTTTGGAAGAAGCCGACGAATAAAAAAAGCAGCCTTCATTTAGAAATGGGCAGTATCCAATTAAGGGCGAACGTATCGCCTCGGTGTATGAAAGAAAACACCAGGCTAAGAGAATAAAAGGTATAGAAACGAGTTAGGGAGTAACCATGGGGTTGCTCTTCTTTTTTTCTTTAAAAGAATTGCGGTGCGTTCGATTGATTTAGATCAAATGGTTCCATCTTCATTAGGTCATGCAGCAGTTGAGTTAGGTAATTTCATAACTCGGCTCCTTATCATGTTTTTTGTTGAAAATGCAACAAAGATACGATATATTTAATGCAATGGCATTTTTGTTGCATTTGCAATAAAACATGTTTTGGGGAGACTATTCTTTGTGAAATCGTAATGATTGCAAGGGCATTAGGCTTCTACAAGCAATTTAAAGGATCTGGTAGGAATAGGCGAAAACCCAGAAATTCAAGAAAAGTTCGCTGAAATGATACAAGTAGATCGAACAACAGCAACTCGTGCAATTATGTTAAAAAGAAAACAAAGCTAACAAACTGGATGTCCATCTATAAAAAGAGAACATGATGAATCATCAAATGAAATCGCATGAACAGGATTTTCTGAAAGTGAAGAAAAAAGAGAAACAAGAAACATTATGAATCTAAAGGGGTGACTGAGTAACATGGCGATAAAAGTAAAAAAGTGCACACTTGAACATTTATGTGAACTTCAACAAATTGGTTATGAAACATTTAATGAGACATTTAAGTATCAGAATTCACCTGAAAATATGGAAGCTTATTTAAAAAAGGCTTTTCACCTAGAACAAATTGAAAAAGAAGTAGCTAATACGTCTTCACACTTCTTTTTGGTTTATGTTGATAACGAAGTTGCAGGCTATTTGAAGGTCAATACCGACGATGCGCAGTCTGAGGAGATGGGGGATGAATCTCTAGAGATCGAAAGGATTTATATAAAAAACAACTTTCAAAAACTTGGGCTTGGCACATATCTGTTACATCATGCAATAGATATGGCCATGGAACATCATAAAAAGAAAATCTGGCTGGGTGTATGGGAGAAAAACGAACATGCTCTTGCGTTTTATAAGAAAATGGGATTTGTTCAAACAGGGGCCCACGCTTTTTATATGGGTGATGAGGAACAAGTAGACTTTATAATGGTTAAAACCCTAGTATAACTACTATGGAGAGGAGAGGCAGATATGTATATTCCGCGATATTTTAAGGTCACAAATGTTGATGAAATATGGGAATTTGTTCGAGAACATGCTTTTGGCACGATCGTCACAACAAAACAAGGGAAACCCATAGCCACTCATTTGCCATTGCAATTAACGAAGGAAGGAGACACTTACTATATAACGGGGCATATCGCTTATGGAAACCCTCAATGGAGGGCATTAGAAACGTGTGAAGCTGTACTGGTGATGTTCCAAGGGCCGCACGCTTATATCTCCTCTTCTTGGTATAAGCAAGAAAACGTGCCGACATGGAACTATCAAGCTGTACATGTTTATGGTACAGCCAGTATTTTAAACGAAGAAGAGTTAAAGCAAGACCTGACAATGTTGCTGCAAAAATACGAAAAACATCGTGAGAATCCAGTTTTTTGGGATACGCTTTCACCTCAATTAATAGAAAAAGAACTTAAAGGGATTGTTGGATTTAAGATGAAAGTGCAGGAAGTTCAAGCTGCCGATAAATTAAGTCAAAATCGTAAAGATGAGGACTATCAAAACATCGTGAGTAAACTCTATGAAGAAAAGGATATGGATTCTCAGCAAATGGCACAAGTAATGGAGAGAAAGTTCAAAAAGGACAGGTAAGTGTTAGGTTTCATTTTAAAGATAAAAAATACCAAAGTGTAAAGAGTTCTTCAGTGAAATTTTGGCACATGGACGTGAATTGACATCATTGCTTCGGATAGAATAGCCATAAAAAATCCTTCAAACGGTCAGTATGAAACGTTTGAAGGATTTTTTCATCGGGAAAATGAAAAGCAAAAAACATCTAAGAAACCAACGACGATGGCTATTTTATTTTTCTTGCAGTTCTTTTCCCATACCTTTTAAAAACTGAAGGCCAAAACCGACGGCTCTGTTGATATCAGGATCGTTCATTGCTTTGAGAAGGTCGAGAATCCCGACCTTCTTGTCTTCTTTTAAAAAGCTTTGCGCTTGTTCGGTTCCAGCCATTACGCTTTCTAAAAGCTTTCCTGTAAACTCAGGATCAGCTTTTGTCAATGCGCCTCCGGCGGCCATCATTGTGTTGATGAGATTGGTGACAGGCTCACGCGAAACTTGGCCAAGCGCAATCTTGGCGATGTCTTCTTTCGCTCTTAACATGCTTGTTGCCGCGTCAAAAATGCCAAGTTCATTAAGTTCATTCATTAACGTCATCGTTTTAGAGACGGCGTCATCGTTTTCCGCCAGCAGCTCTTTTAGCTCTTCTATTTTTTCAAGCTTGATTTGCTCTGCAGTTTTTGTTCTTTTTTGATCGTCGTAATTGGAGCGGCCATTCGTTTTCCTCCTCTCGTTTAATCAGTCAGATGGACATAACCCGGACGATTCCATTTTCTTTCTGCTTCAACCCCGTTTTGCGGGTGCCGTTTTTTGTTGCGCGGATTTGTTTTCGGAAGCGGCGCTGTTTCGCAGCCCCCTAGCACCTCCATGCGGACCTTCGTCTGTTTATAAGCAGGCGTGTTCGTCCGTTTATCAGCTGCAGGCCCTGTCAGGAAGTTAATCGCTGACTCCTTGTCTGTTGAGTTCATCGGCAGATAAAGTTCATTTTTCCGTACCCGGTCTGTGATCAGCGCGTTTAATTTGACTGCTCCGAACGGAGAAACGAGCCGGACAAGCGAACCGTCACAAACACCTCGCTCTTGTGCGAGCTCAGGCGAGATTTCAACAAATACATTCGGCACTTTTGCCTGAATGCCTTTTGATTTATTTGTCATGTTTCCTTCGTGGAAATGCTCCAGCATCCGCCCGTTATTGATATGAAGATCATATTCTTCTGGAAATGCCGCCGGCTCAGTCCAATCAGAAAGGGCAAAGCGGGCTTTTTTGTCAGGGAATTGAAATCCGTCTTCATACAGAAGCGGTGTGCTCTCACCTGAGAAGCTGCCCCATAGGAAGCTGTTCCAGCCTTCAAGCACCTCATAGCTTGCTTTGCTAAACAGAGGGGAAAGACTCGCCATTTCTGAGAAAATGTCACTAGGATGGCTGTAATTCCAGTTCGCTCCTAAGCGATTTGCCACCTCTTGAATAATCCACCAATCCGGTTTCGCATCACCTAGTGTCGGAAGCGCCTGATATAATCGCTGCACGCGGCGTTCTGTATTGGTAAATGTGCCGTCTTTCTCAAGTGAAGGAGTAGCCGGCAAGACGACATCGGCATATTGAGCTGTTCTTGACAGGAAGATGTCCTGAACCACGAAGAAATCAAGGCTTGATAAAATTTCATGCACGTGGTTCGCGTTTGAATCGACAAGCGCCATATCCTCGCCGACAAGATACATCGCCTTCATTTTTCCTTCTTCAATGGAATGAAGCATTTGAATATTATCTAAACCCGGCTTGCCGTCAATTTCGACACCATAAGCCTCTTCAAATTTAGCGCGGGCATTGTCATCTGTAATATGCTGATATCCAGGCAGCCAGCCAGGAAGTGTTCCCATATCGCAAGCGCCTTGAACGTTATTATGTCCGCGCAGAGGATAAGCGCCGGCACCCGGACGGCGATAGTTGCCCGTAGCGAGTAGCAGGTTTGATATTGCTGCTGACGTATCAGAACCGCCTGTATTTTGTGTGACACCCATTCCCCAAAGGACACAAGTGCCGTCAGCGTCACGAATCATTTCGGCAATTCGAATGATGTTTTCTTTTGAAAGGCCTGTGATGCGTTCTGCATATTCAAGTGTATAGGTGTGAAGCGTTTCTTTATAATCTTCAAAGTAATTTACGTTCTCATCAATAAATGCTTGATCGTGCCAGCCTTGGTCGATCATATATTTTGTAACAGCCATCAGCCAAACTTGGTCTGTGCCTTGTTTTGGGCTGATGAACAGGTCAGACCGCTCAGCCATTTCATTTTTACGCAGGTCGGCAACAATCAGTTTTTGGCCATGGAGCTTGTGCGCCCGTTTGACACGTGTTGCAAGCACAGGGTGTCCTTCCGCCGGATTGGCGCCGACAATGATGACGAGACCCGCTTTGGCAATATCTTTAATCGTGCCGGCGTCACCGCCCATCCCGACAGTGCGGAACAATCCGTCTGTAGCAGGAGACTGGCAGTAGCGTGAGCAGTTATCGACGTCGTTTGTTTCAAATACCTGACGCGCTAACTTTTGAATGGCATAGTTTTCTTCATTCGTAATCTTAGAAGAAGAAATAAATCCGACAGAACCTTTGCCGTACTGCTCCTTAATTGAACCTAATCTGCTTGCGACAAGATCGAGGGCTTCTTCCCAAGAAGATTCAACAAAAGCCCCGTTTTTACGGATTAAAGGCTTTGTGATCCGCTCTTCAGAATTGACGAAGTCCCAGCCGAATTTTCCTTTGACACATGTAGAAATCGCGTTAACCGGAGCGTCAGAAACAGGCTGGATCTTTAAAATATCCCGTCCTTTTGTCCATACTTCAAAAGAACATCCGACACCGCAGAACGTACATACTGTTTTTGTTTTTTTCGTTCTCGTTTCACGCATAGATGCTTCGACTTCAGAAATGGCAAAAATGCTGCCGTAATCGGGTTCAACGTTTTTTACGAGATCAATCATCGGTTCCATGACATCCTCTTTGATTCCTGTCATAAAGCCAGCCTGCCCGAGCATTGATTTTTCCATCAGCGCATTACATGGGCATACGGTGACACACTGGCCGCAGCTGACACAAGAAGATTCATTGATTGAAACTCCCTCATCCCATATGACACGAGGACGTTCACGTTCCCAATCGATTGAGAGTGTTTCATTTACCTGAAGGTTTTGGCATACTTCAACACACTGGCCGCAGGCGATACATTGGTTTGGATCATAGCGGTAAAACGGATGAGACATATCAACAGCGCAAGACGGATCTTCTTTTGGCGTGTATGGGTATTTTTGATGCTCGATCCCCATCATTTCCGCTGTGTTGTGCAGTGTACAGTTCCCATTGTTGTTATCACAAACTGTACAATACAGCAAATGATTTTCAAGAAGGCGATCCATCGCTTCGGTTTGCGCTTCTTTCACCCGATTTCCCGAAAGATCAATTGACATTCCGTTTTCTGCGATAGTAGAGCATGAACGAACCAGCTTGCCGTTGGCCTCTACAATGCAAGTATCACAAGTTTGAATCGGGTCAACCTCTGGAACGTGGCAAATCTGCGGGTACTCAATCTTGTTTTCATTTAAAATATCTAAAATTGTGGCCCCTGCTCGTGCTTGAATTTCTGTTCCGTCTACACGGACACTGATCGACTTAACGTCCATCATATTCATATTCCCCTCCATCTTTCTTTCAAGAAGTCAAAAAAAGCCATGTATAGATACACCTGCCCTTAATGCTAAGAAGGTGTAAACACACATGGCGGAATAGTTCACTAGCAAGTCTTACTAACAGACCAATCCTTGATTTTTATAAACCGATAGACTCATAACAAGATCCTATTACAAATCCATCAACACTGCTTTTATTATAAAGTGATATTTATTATAATACAATATAGCAGGAAAATTTTAACCAAGTGAAATGTCCTGAGGGGAACCGGGAAAAGCCTTACGAGGCAATATCGGAAGGGGTAATCAGCGTGTCTAAAAAAATTCATGAGTTCAATGATATCATTCGAAAACTTCGCAAAGAATTGTTCGGCAAAGGGCCTGAACGGATTCATACTGTATTTGTGGAAAACATGGCGGTCTCAACACTGTACGGAAATTTGAGTGCAAGCGAGCAGTTTATCGCCCGCACGCCCGAAGGCAGAGAAATGGTGCATGCGGCCCGGACAAGCCTGATTCAAGATCTGTATTCCAAACAAACGCCGGAAGGAATGGAGGAGCTGATCGGGGCTAAGCTAGTCCATTTGTTTTCTGATATAAAAATTGAGGAAAATATCGCTGTATCTGTGTTTGTCTTTGATCAAAAAATAGATGATCAAAAAGAAGCGGTGCAAAGCTAGCACATTTGTCGTTGACACAATTTTGTCACATTTGATATGATGTGGCTACAGTTATAGAAGGCAAAAACAATGGAATGTATGCACGAACTGTATATATTCTCTTTCAATATCTCAATTCTGCTTGATATTGTTGTATGGGTATGCATACAAGTTAGGCAGCATTCGAACGCCTGGTTGACAGGTTATTTGAGTGCTGCCTTTTTTTATTGCCTTTCTGCCATAACTGAGAAAAGAAGAAATAATGGAGGGTTTTAGTATGGGTTTTCGGAAACCGGACGAAATAGCGGATGCAGCAATTGAAGCAGGGGCGAAAAAAGTAAAGCTCCCGCTGCCGTCTCTGCTTGTATTGGGGTTTTTAGGCGGCGCATTTATCGCGCTCGGGTACTTGCTTGATATCAGGGTAATCGGTGATTTGCCGAAAGAATGGGGAAGCCTGTCCAGCCTTATCGGAGCTGCGGTATTTCCTGTCGGCCTGATCCTTGTGGTGCTCGCTGGCGCTGAATTGATCACAGGGAATATGATGTCTGTTGCGATGGCTTTATTTTCGAGAAAAATATCACTAAAAGAATTGGCGGTAAACTGGGGAATCGTCACGATTATGAACTTGATCGGCGCCTTGTTTGTTGCTTACTTTTTCGGGCATTTGGTTGGGCTGACTGAAACAGGCCCTTATTTAGAAAAAACAATCGCTATTGCGCAAGGAAAGCTCGATATGAGCTTCGGAAAGGTTCTCATATCCGGCATCGGCTGTAACTGGCTTGTATGTCTCGCAGTGTGGCTTTCTTTCGGGGCACAAGATGGAGCAGGAAAAATCCTTGGCATTTGGTTCCCGATTATGGCTTTTGTGGCAATCGGATTTCAGCACGTTGTCGCCAATATGTTTGTGATTCCAGCAGCCATTTTTGCAGGCTCGTTCACGTGGGGGCAGTTTATCGGAAACATCATTCCGGCTTTTATCGGCAATGTCATCGGCGGAGCCGTGTTTGTCGGCCTCATTTATTTTATTGGATATCACAAGAAAGACCGCTCCAGAAAAGAAATGAAGCAGGTATCATAAACAAGGGCAAATCCACTTGATGAATCGCACAATTTCCGTCCATTTTTAGAAAAAGATGTTTACAAAATGGAATTTGGTGGATATACTTACAAAGGAAGAAAAAAGCAAAGGAGGCTGAACAAAATGACAATGAGACAGCGACGTCAACCTGTACGTGATACACAAGGAAAAGTTCATGGTTCATTCAGCCTGTGGAAGAGTTCGTGTCCTTCCTTAACCGATGCTTATCGCACGCATTAAATTCGGAATAGACGGACATACGCAACTCCCCGCAGGCAGTAGAGGCATTGGTGTCTTCTTTTGTCTGCGGTTTTTACTTGCCCGCGGCAGAAGGAATGATGCCGCGGGTTATTTCGCTTGAAGCGGATTTGAAAGGGGGTGAGCGATATGACGATTAACCTATTCTTTTTAACGTTAACGATTAACAAACGGTTTAAAAGCCCGGAAGAATTCGAACGAGAACAGCAGATTGAGCAGATTTACGGTGAAATGAAAGAGTCTCAGTTAAAGCATCTTTATTTAACAAACTGGCGCTAAAAGCAATGAAAAAACTGAAGGGGGAGATGACAAATGCTTAGAATGGAATTATTGATGCATTATACAATGGAGAAGGACCAAGTTTAGCGAAACAGCTGTCAAGAAAATGCCGGCCTGCATATGATAAATCAACGTTACGGTAAGGCAGGTGATGGCATGATGGGCGATTATCAAAAAAGGCTGCCGTCGATAGGCCATGGTTATGCGTCCATGCCGCATTCCTTCAAACATGGTTATGGAAATCCATTCCGCCAGCAGAGGCTGATGGCCATGCAGCAGCAAAGGTTGTATGTATTCCCTTATTATTGGCGCTAGAAAGAGGGCAGAAAACATGTTGTTTTCTGCTTTTTTTGCGGGGAAAAATGAAAAAGTTCAGTTCAGTTGAAACATTTTTAAACACATTGCCGTCTAGTTGATACCTTCATTCCCATTTGGAAATGAAGGGGATGTTTATTTTTAAAATATAATAAATAAACATAGGAAACCAAAAGCAGGTGTTTAAAATGCTAGAAAATAGACTCTATAAACGAACGAATCTTTTCACATTATTTTCTCGGAAATATAAGCAGGCCAAAACAATTGAGCATATGATGATTGACTTTATAGACATACAAGAAAATGACAGAATTTTAGAAATAGGAACCGGAAATGGCACTCTCTTTAAGAACATATCCGAGAAACTAGAAAAGGGAAGCCTAAAAAGCATTGACGCTTCTAAGCGAAAGGTAAGGAACATATCACGCGCGAATCGAAAGAACATGGGGACAGGGGAAATTATTCATGGCTATCCTGAGAACATTCCCTTTGATGACCGTACCTTTAATAAAGTGTTTTCGTTACATACGGTTCAGAGCTGCACTGATATGAGGCTTGCATTAAGGGAAATTTACCGTGTGCTTCAGATTGACGGCCGATTGTTCATCAATATTGATACAACTACCGGTGAAAAAGAGAAAAAGTATATTCAATTGCTGAAAGACCAGCATTTTAGGGATCTTTCTGTCATTAGGCGTAATTCCTGCCTTTGCATTGTGGCTGTTAAATAAAATCATTTCTCGGGAAATATATCCAGATCATTCATTTTGGGATTTGGGTATATTTTCTTAATTTTTTATTTTTTGCATATACTTTATATTAAAAAAAGTTTTTTTCTTATAAACTGATAACATAAGAAAGAGTAAAGAGGTGATATCAGCCAGATCGGACATTATGATGAACATGCGGAATGAATATTCATTCCGCCAAAACGGGGGTTGTAAGGTTACATGTTATCCGCATCCAGCAGTAAGTACGACATGATTATGAAAGCATCGGTTTCATTATTTACGGAAAGAGGATTTAACGCTACCACTATCCCTATGATAGCTGAACGGGCTCATGTGGGGACAGGAACGATCTACCGCTATTTTGACAGTAAAGAAACGCTCGTTAACGTATTGTTTCAAGAAAGCATCCAGCGCTTTATGGAAAAGCTGAAGCAAGATTTTTCGGAATTGCCTGTCAGAGAAGGCTTTCACCACGTATTTTGCTGTCTCGTTCAATTTACGAAAGAGAGTGATTATGCGCTGTTTTTTCTTGATACGAAGAAAGACGCTCACTACTTAAATGCGACAAGCAGAACCATGATAGAACATCTGACTCAAATGCTTGATGACTATTTTAATAAGGGAAAAGCGGAAGGTGTCATTCGCAGCCTGCCCTCAAACGTGTTAATTGCGATTGTGTTAGGGGCGTTTCTCAAGATATATCAGCTTGTCCAAACGGGTGATATAAAAATGGACACTGATTTAATGATTGAGTTGGAACAATCCTGCTGGGACGCCATTAAGCTTCATTCATGTTCTTCATAAAAAAGGAAAGGAAGATGTTGATGAAACAGGCAAGCGCAATACCTCAGCCCAAAACATACGGACCTTTAAAAAATCTTCCGCATCTGGAAAAAGAGCAGCTATCTCAGTCTTTATGGCGATTAGCTGATGAATTAGGGCCGATTTTCCGATTTGAATTCCCTGGTGTTTCCAGTGTTTTTGTATCCGGTCACAGTCTTGTGGCTGAAGTGTGTGATGAAAGCCGCTTTGACAAAAACCTTGGCAAAGGCTTGCTAAAGGTGCGAGAGTTTGGCGGAGACGGTTTATTTACAAGCTGGACGCATGAGCCGAACTGGCAAAAAGCCCACCGCATTTTGCTGCCGAGTTTCAGTCAAAAAGCGATGAAAGGCTATCATTCTATGATGCTGGATATCGCAACCCAACTGATTCAAAAATGGAGCCGGCTTAATCCCAATGAAGAAATAGATGTAGCGGATGACATGACCCGTCTGACGCTTGATACGATCGGATTATGCGGGTTTAACTATCGTTTCAACAGCTTTTACCGTGATTCTCAGCATCCGTTTATCACCAGTATGCTCCGTGCCTTAAAAGAGGCGATGAACCAATCGAAAAGACTGGGTTTGCAAGATAAGATGATGGTGAAAACGAAGCTGCAGTTCCAAAAGGATATAGAAGTCATGAACGCACTTGTCGATCGAATGATAGCGGAGCGAAAAGAGAACCCGGATGAAAACATTAAGGATCTTTTATCACTTATGCTTTATGCCAAAGATCCAGTAACAGGTGAAACGCTGGATGATGAAAACATTAGATACCAGATCATCACATTTTTGATTGCAGGCCATGAAACAACAAGCGGTTTGCTATCCTTTGCGATCTACTGTCTGCTCACACATCCGGAAAAACTGAAAAAAGCCCAAGAGGAAGCGGATCGCGTGTTAACGGATGACACGCCGGAATATAGACAAATCCAGCAACTGACATACATTCGGATGGTTTTAAATGAAACGCTAAGACTGTATCCGACAGCTCCGGCCTTTTCACTCTACGCGAAGGACGATACTGTACTAGGCGGAGAATATCCAATCAGCAAAGGGCAGCCCGTCACTGTTTTGATTCCGAAATTGCACAGGGATCAAAACGCTTGGGGCGAGGATGCGGAAGAGTTTCGTCCGGAACGCTTTGAAGACTCTTCACGTATTCCTCACCATGCGTATAAGCCGTTTGGAAACGGACAGCGCGCTTGTATCGGCATGCAGTTTGCTCTCCAAGAAGCGACGATGGTTCTTGGTCTTGTATTGAAGCATTTTGAATTGATAAACCATGCTGGATACGAGCTGAGGATCAAAGAGGCATTAACGATTAAGCCGGATGAATTTAAAATCACGGTGAAACCGAGGAAACGAGCAGCAATCCATGTACAGAGAAAAGAACAGGCTGACATCAAAACAGAAACGAAGCCAAAAGAAGCAAAACCTAAACACGGCACACCTTTGCTTGTTCTTTACGGTTCAAATCTGGGGACAGCGGAAGGAATAGCCGGTGAACTGGCTGCTTACGGCCGCCAGATGGGCTTTACAGCTGCAACCGCTCCGCTTGACGATTATATTGGCAAGCTGCCAGAACAAGGCGCAGTCGTCATCGTTACGGCTTCTTATAATGGGACGCCGCCAGATAATGCAGCCGGCTTTGTAGAGTGGCTGGAGGAGCTTGAGGAAGGGCGGTTGAAAGGTGTTTCCTATGCGGTATTCGGCTGCGGAAACCGGAGCTGGGCCAGCACGTATCAGCGGATTCCCCGACTGATAGATGACATGATGAAAGCAAAGGGGGCAACGCGTTTAACAGCGATCGGGGAAGGCGATGCCGCTGATGATTTTGAAAGCCATCGCGAGTCTTGGGAAAACCGCTTCTGGAAGGAAACGATGGACGCATTTGATATCAACGAAATATCTCAGAAAGAAGACGGGCCTTCATTATCGATTACTTTTCTCAGTGAAGCGACAGACACGCCGCTTGCCAAAGCATATGGCGCGTTTGAAGGGATTGTCTTAGAGAACCGGGACCTCCAGACAGCAGAAAGCCCGCGTTCGACCCGCCATATTGAATTGCAAATTCCTGATGCCAAAACCTATCAAGAAGGCGATCATATCGGAATATTGCCTAAAAACAGCCGGGAGCTTGTTCAGCGGGTTCTCAGCCGATTCGGTTTGGAAGCCAATCATGTCATAAAAATGAGCGGAAGCCCCCATATGGCTCATCTTCCGATGGAACGGCCGATCAAAGTGGCGGATGTATTGGCATCCTATGTGGAGCTGCAAGACCCTGCTTCAAGGCATCAGATTAGGGAACTTGCTTCTTATACAGTCTGTCCGCCGCATAAAAAAGAGCTGGAACAGCTCATTTCAGATGATGGCATTTACAAAGAGCAGGTGTTGGCAAAACGACTCACCATGCTGGATCTTTTAGAGGATTATCCTGCCTGTGACATGCCGTTTGAACGGTTTTTAGAACTTTTGCCATCATTAAAACCAAGATATTATTCCGTCTCAAGCTCACCGAAAGCCCATTCCAATATTGTAAGCGTGACAGTAGGTGTTGTTAAGGCCTCAGCATGGAGCGGGCGAGGCGAATACAAAGGCGTCGCCTCTAATTATTTAGCAGAGCTGAATACAGGTGATGCAGCAGCCTGTTTCATCCGTACGCCGCAATCCGGATTTCAGATGCCGGACGACCCTGAAACACCTATGATTATGGTTGGACCGGGTACAGGAATTGCGCCATTCAGGGGCTTTATTCAGGCAAGATCTGTCTTGAAGAAGGAAGGAAACACGCTTGGTGAAGCTCTTTTATACTTCGGCTGCCGGCGCCCTGATCATGACGATCTATACAGAGAAGAGCTGGATCAAGCGGAACAGGATGGTATTGTCACCATCCGCCGATGCTACTCACGCGTCGAAAACGAACCAAAAGGATATGTCCAGCATCTGCTCAAACAAGATACGCAGAAATTGATAGCACTCATTGAAAAAGGGGCGCACATATACGTATGCGGTGATGGATCGCAAATGGCTCCTGATGTAGAAAATACGCTGCGTCTGGTGTATGAAGCTGAAAAAGGAGCGAGCCGGGAAGAATCAGCTGAATGGCTGCAGAAACTGCAAAACCAAAAACGATATGTGAAAGACGTTTGGACAGGAATGTAAAAAAAATCCCGCCAATCAGATTGGCGGGATTGCTTTGCATGTGAGAAAACCGGCACGATAATGAAATCTACTGAAAAGGATGTTATAGGGAGTATCGCGCCGGCCTTATTGTTCATATCGTCAAACCAGGACAAAAGTTTAGGTTTTTGGCTTGTTTTTAAAATTAAATAGTCTAAAAGTCTTGTTTTTTGATTTTTTCATTCGTTTTATGGCATTTTGTTCTCGCTTATGCCTCAAGATGAGCCATCTGTTGAAGATCGATGTTTAAATTGGCTTTCCACATGTTTATGGTAATGAACGTCATGAATCAGCCGAATCGTCGGCCTGATTAACAACAGCAAGCTCCCAATTACAAACAGCCATGTCCCTGCTGACTTGAACTGCTCATAAAAAAAGAAAAAGCTCCCGACAAGAAACAGGGCACCAATGATAAAGTCATTTACTGTATAAAGGATCTTATATCGTTTTTTGAAAAATTGTTCGTATCGTTTCAGTTCTTGTTTGATATCATTTTCTTCTTCAGGTGCCATCATTCTCCCTCCATTCAATCATTCATTACCCTAATAGAAATTCTAGATAAACATACAGTGAAAAAGGAAAAGAAGATATTTAAGTCTCCAGCCAATTCCTTCATATTTTAACAGCTGGCCCAAAAGGATGCTGGTTTTATACAATGAATTCTGTGAGGTGTTCAACATGACTCTGCTTGAACATATAAAAGAAGAATTTTGCACAAAGAAAAGACTGACAAAAGCGGGTTTTATAAAAGGAGGCAGGCTTTAAATGATCTTGCAGCCGTGTCCAGACTGACCAACTGATAAAGAAAATAATGCGTGAAAAAAAGCTTGCCCAAAATCGACAAGCTTTATGTTGCTCTATTCCAGATAATGTTTTTTGAAATCGGAATGGATAGAAAATTTGCGGCGCAGCTGGATGAGGTTTTCCCCAAAGCTTTCTTCTAAAAGCCCTCTATGCTTTTTCAGGATTTCCATGAGGTACAGATCATGAATGATCACCTCAGTAATGGGCATAACCAAACCTACATGCATCGTCCATGCAGCACGGCTGTCGTTGCCAAGGGAGACGATGCCTGCTACTACTTCTGAATCATCTCCGCTATAGACAAGCCACCTTCCGTCATACTCTTCTGTGATTTCACTGCTCATATCATGAAGGTAAACAGAAGCAAAATCAGATGTGATGTCTCCGTACGCAATAATGGTGACAATGACGCCTTGATTTGCCGCCTGTCTTAGCTCTGATTCTATCTCTTCAAAATCCTCTTTCCATATTTCTAATAGAATCCTTTTTTTAGCGGATAAGATACAAGCTTTCACCTTTTCAAGAATTTCATTGCGTCCGGTGATATTCCAGATATTTTCCCGGTCGTTTGCGGTCTGCTCGAATTTTTCAAAGTATTTCTCAGCTTGATCAAAATGCTCTTCCGCTTTGAGCCGGCGGTTTTTAATCAGTTCCTTGGCGGGCACAGGCACATACTGAGGCGTATTGCCATGGCTTACAAAAACATCTCCTCTTAAGACAAGGCTTTCTAAGACTTCATAAATTTTAGAACGGGGCACTCCGGAATTTTTGGCGACGGCATAGCCTGTTAAAGGCGATTCTTGCAATAAAGCAAGATATGCTTTTGATTCATACTCTGTAAAATTAAGGTTTTTTAAAATGTCTAACATATTTTCCTTCATAGATCCTCCAATATAAAAGCAGTCGCTGCCTTTGTCATCGCTATTTTAACAAACGATATTGATTTATTCCAAACGCATTGATACAATTTTATGAGTAGTTACTTTCGTAGTCACTATATGGTGCGGGGATATATCAAAGGGGGAGAAGAAATGCACAGCGTACTTACATACATACCGATTGCGGCCATGATGGTGATCATACCGGGAGCTGATACGATGCTTGTGATGAAAAATACGCTTAGATATGGCGCAAAAGCTGGCCGTTATAACATTCTAGGATTGGCAACAGGACTTTCCTTTTGGACGGTTATCGCCATTTTAGGTTTATCGGTCGTTATCGCAAAGTCAGTATTTCTTTTCACGACAATTAAATATTTGGGCGCAGCATACTTAATTTATTTAGGAATCAGAAGTTTTTTTGCCAAAAGCACGTTTTCTTTAGATGACATGCAATCCCAAGCAAAAAGCGAGGAACATTCTCCGAAACGTTATTATAAAACTTCCTTTATGCAAGGATCACTCAGTAATATTCTCAACCCTAAAACTGTCTTGGTTTATGTGACAATTATGCCCCAATTTATCAATCTAGAGGGAAATATAAACCAACAGCTTATTATTTTAGCTTCAATCCTTACCTTACTAGCGGTGTTATGGTTTCTCTTTCTTGTTTATGTAATTGATTATGCGAAAAAATGGCTGAGAAATTCGAAGTTCCAGAAAGCCTTTCAAAAAGGAACGGGCATGATATTGGTAGGTTTTGGCATCAAAACCGGTATGAATTAAATTCCTAATAGGAAAGAATCAATATGGCAGATGTAAAGCAGTTGTTTTGCCTGTTTGGCTCTTCTTTTTGTTCCGGCAGTATCATTTTCTATACAAAAAAGACAAGGGCGTGTAAATCCCTTGTCTTTTTGTTATTTCCTCACATGTCCTCTGCTCGTCTGCACCTTATACATGATAATCAATAAAATAAACCAGACCGGAGTGACAAACAAAGCAACGCGCGTATCATTCGCCAGTGCCAATACGACAAGAATGAACGCGAGAAATGCGAGCGTGAAGTAGTTGGATAACGGGTAAAAAGGCATTTTAAATGTGTTTGCTTTCGCTTCATCCTGCCTTGTTTTTCGATATTTCAAATGGCAAATCACCGTAATGCCCCAAATGAAAATGAAGCATATAGTAGAAACACTAGTAATCAGCGTAAAGACTTGTTCCGGCATGATATAATTCAGGCTAACGCCAATCAGAATGGCGATGGTTGAAAAGAACAGCGCATTGCTTGGAACTTTAGATGAAGTCAATTTCTGCAGTAATCCAGGTGCGTGATGATCCTTAGCAAGTGAATAGACCATGCGGCTTGTGCTGAATAAAGCGCTGTTGGCCGCTGATGCCGCTGATGTGATGACAACAAAATTGATTATACTGGCGGCGGCAACGATGCCTACGACAGAAAAGACTTGAACAAATGGGCTTTCACTTGGGTTCAAAACATTCCAAGGGTAGATGCACATAATGACAAAAAGTGCGCCGACATAAAAAAGTAAAATCCGGGCAGGGATTTGGTTGATGGCTTTAGGGATCACTTTTTGGGGGTTATCTGTCTCACCTGCGGTCAGTCCAACAAGTTCAATTCCCACAAAAGCGAAGACAACCATTTGGAATGAAAGGATAAACCCATGCCATCCATTTGGAAACATGCCGCCATGGCTCCAAAGATTCGTGATGCTGGCTGAGCCGGAAGCTGTGGAAAAACCTTTGGCAATTAAAATAATACCAGTTACGATAAGAGCCAGTATGGCAATAACTTTGATCAATGCAAACCAGAATTCTAATTCTCCGAACAGTTTAACGGTGGCAAGGTTCATGATTAGCAAGATCATCAGGGCAAATAGACCAGGCATCCATTGAGGCACCGCAGGAAGCCAATATTGCGTATAAATCCCGACCGCCGTTAAATCAGCCATCGCGAGAGAAATCCAGCAGAACCAGTAGGTCCAGCCAGTGATAAATGCCGCCATGTCGCCTAAATAGTCTCTTACGAAATCAACGAAAGAGTGATACCCCGTATTTGACAATAGCAGTTCTCCGAGCGAACGCATAATAAAAAAGCAAAAGACTCCGGTGACCAAGTAAGCAAATAAAATGGATGGTCCCGCAAAGTGGATTGATTTTCCTGAGCCTAAGAATAAGCCTGTTCCGATTGCACCTCCAATCGCCATTAATTGTATATGCCTGTTTTTAAGGCCTCTAGACAATTTTTGTTGTTGTCCCAAATTGTCTCTGTTTGAATTGCCTATCAATTTTATGTTCCTCCAATAATAAAAGATGAATAAAGTTTTATCGGATATTATAACATCTAAAAGATAAAAAGGTTTATTTTTAAATTTTTAAAATAATTGATTTGCAAGTGAAAACTACTGAAGGCCTCTAGCTCTATCAAGGTCTTGGTTCACCATCTATCTGGTGTATAAGGATACGCCGGGAGTCGGTTTAGACGGAATTTCCGGTGCAAAATCCATTATTGTGATACATGATTGGGACGGTTTTATGTACCAACTGTACAGCTATTGAAAATCTTATCTGTATCAGTTTTTTGATTGGGAACACCAAGAGAAGAATAAACATCGCATCGTAATTGGCCTTTCGGAAAATAAGCTTGAAATAAAAGATTGGATATCTCCTGATCTTTCCACTTTCAGTCAAACGGTTGTTACACCATTTTTCAATCATGATTGGGAGGGGGAATGTCACCATGGCGATTTGCAGGATGATGAGTTTACTGATGCTTACCAAGCGTGCAAGGCTTTTTTAATGCGTAACGATCTCTATGATCATTCGCTCTCTTTTGCGGAAAACAGCAGGGGATATCGCATCGACCATACAGACGATTTTGAAAGCCTGGGTAAGATGGCTGCACGAAATGATCACTATTATTTATTTTTTGCAGATAGAGATAAAGTTTTTATGTTTACAGATGCATTGTAAAGATGAAGACGTTTTGGATCATGAAAAGAAGATGGAGCAGAGCTGTTGAAACCTCATTCTGATCGTGAAATCACTATGGCGGACACAAAGAGTGTCCGCTTTTTTACAGTTTAGGACATTTGGCCTGATCTATTAGATTCATTTTTTGTCATTCATAATTTTGCCATCATGACATTCCTTAAGAATGATAAACTGTTTACTGATTATTACTTTGGGAGGAGCACAGTCCTGAAGAACGGAGATTCTAAAATACTAGTATGAGATGGAAATGATCAATACCTAACATAGAAGGCCAGTTTGTCAATCTGCTTGAAGACCTTACTGGAAGTATCAGGCTGTCTGTTGTGAAAGATTCGGAATATTCTTGTTAATGGCTTATCTAATAAGGAAAAAGGATGATAGACGTGAAAAGAATAGATAAAATATACCACCAGCTCATGCATCATTTTCATGATGTCAGTTTAGATCATCTTTTAAAGGTACAGGGGAGTTCAGCAAAGGAAATTGCTGAGCAACTGAAAATGGAGCGGTCCAATGTCAGTTTTGAATTGAACAATCTCGTCCGATCTAAAAAGGTCATAAAAATTAAAACGTTTCCAGTGCGATACCTCCCAGTCGAAATAGCGGAAAGGTTATGCAACAAAAAATGGGATACAGAGATGATGGAAGTGAAAGGCCTTGAGCCGTTTGCTGAGAATCCAAAACAGAATCATCAACCTATCGCCACAAATCCTTTAGAGCTTATGATTGGGGCAAAAGGCAGTTTGAAGAAAGCAATCTCCCAGGCACAAGCAGCTGTCTTTTATCCGCCGAATGGCCTGCATATGCTCCTCTTAGGCCCGACTGGTTCTGGTAAATCACTTTTTGCCAACCGGATTTACCAATTTGCCATATACTCAGACATTCTGAAGGCCGGTGCCCCATTTATTACATTTAACTGTGCAGATTATTACAACAATCCTCAACTATTGCTATCTCAATTATTTGGACACAAAAAAGGTTCATTTACAGGTGCCGGTGAAGATAAGGCTGGTTTAGTCGAACAGGCTAATGGAGGCATTCTTTTTATGGATGAAATCCACCGTCTCCCTCCTGAGGGCCAGGAAATGCTGTTTTATTTTATTGACAGCGGTTCTTATAACCGGCTTGGAGAATCTGAACATAAACGAACATCAAACGTATTGTTTGTTTGCGCCACTACAGAAAATCCGAGTTCTGCATTATTGAAAACATTTTTGCGAAGAATCCCTATGACCATTCATATCCCTTCGCTTGAAGAACGATCGCTTAAAGAAAGAGTGGATTTGACGACGTTTTTATTAGGGAAAGAAGCAGAGCGAATCAAGAAAAATCTAAGTGTGCACATTGATGTCTATAATGCGCTGATTCATTCTGCTAAATTTGGCAATGTGGGACAGCTGAAATCAAATGTCCAGTTAGTTTGTGCACACGGGTTTTTGCACAATCTTGACAGACATGAGGTGATTGAGCTGACTGTTCGGGATCTGCCGGATGAAATCAAGCAAGAATGGATGTCCAGCAGCAAAAACATGCAAAGAAGCAAAGCCATTTCTGAATATGTCAATATTACAACGATCATATCTCCGATTATAGAGGATGAAACGACAAAAATTGACGAAGACCTCTCATTTAACTTGTATCATTTAATCGAGGAAAAAGTAAAAACCCTCCAAAAAGAAGGATTATCCAAAAAGGATATTAATCAGTACATCTTGACTGATGTCCATTTGCATGTGAAAAGTTTTTTTCATCACCGGGCGTTTCAAAAGGACAACCTGATGACATTCGTTGAAGATGACGTGATTCAATTGACAAAACAGTTAAAAGAAATAGCTGAACATGAGCTGGATTGCACATTTGACCGTAAATTTATTTATTTCTTGAGTATGCATATTGACGCATTTTTAAAGCGCGGAAAACACATAGATGTTTTCAATACACAGGAGACGGATGAAATCCGTGACACTCATATGCAAGAGTATCGGGTGGCGATGATATTTAAAGATCAAATTCAGGAATATTTTAAAGTGGCCATCCCCGAAATAGAAGTCATCTACTTAACAATGCTGATTCATTCCATCAAATCATTAAAAGAGAACAAAAGGGTCGGGATTATCGTGGCTGCACATGGAAATAGCACCGCGAGCTCAATGGTTGAAGTCGCGACAGAGCTGTTAGGGAGCACCCCCATTGCAGCAGTTGACATGCCGCTTTCGGTTTCGCCTTCGGACATTATGGAATGTGTAGCGGAAAAAATGAAACAGGTTGACGAAGGTGAAGGTGTTTTAATGCTCGTGGATATGGGGTCACTTGCGATGATGGAAAGCAAGCTGGAGGAAAGGACAGGCATTGCCATCAAAACCATCAGCAATGTGACGACCTCAATGGTGCTGGATGCTGTCAGAAAGGTGAATTATTTGGATTTGAATTTGCATGCGATCTATCAATCGGTCACGAAAGATTTTATTGAGTTATGGGAGCGGCAGCCAGCGGTATCCGGCAAAAAGAAAGCATTGGTTTCCATCTGCACGACAGGCAGCGGGACGGCCAAAAAGCTGGAAGACATCCTGACTACGATCGTGAACAAGGCCTCTGATACCCCGATTCACATATTGACCGTCTCATCCATTAAACTGGCAAACAGCATAAAAGAAATCGAAAAAAAGTATGACATCCTTGCGACAGTCGGAACGAAAGACCCTAAAATCAATGCGCCGCATGTCTCATTAGAAGTGTTAATTGAAGGGGAGGGGGAAAGGCTGATTCAACAGGTGATTACAAAGGGCAGCATTCCGTTGAGCAATGGGTTAAACGAAGCGAATATCATTGTCAGGGAGCTTTGCGAGGATAGCTTGAAAAAGTATCTTGTCTTCTTGAACCCCCACCATATGATCGAGATGTTATTAGAGTGGCTGCAAACTGTTCAAGGTGAATTGGGAGTCATTTTCAATAATGCTGTTTTGATCAAAGTCATCATGCATACGGCTTTCGCTTTTGAAAGGGTGTTAAAGCAGAATCCGATCGCATTCTCAGAGGAAGATGAAATAAATGAAAAGCTAAAAAGAATGTTAACCGTGACAGAACGGACATTAGCCCCATATGAACAAAAGCTTGGACTTCGCATAAGTGATGATGAAAAATTATTTATAGCCGCGCTATTCGCTGAAGAAGTGCCTGTCCAGCTGTTTTAATAGTGATTTTTTTCTTCAAACCTGTATTAAATGGAACGCCATTTTAATACAGGTTTATTTTTTTCATTTTAAGTGTTTCAACAACAGGCTGTCATTGGCTGAAAATTAAATGAAAACGCTTAACACAACTTTGTTGGCACGATCCTTGCATTATAAAAGGATGTACGAAACAAGGAAAGGAGCAATGGATATGATTTCAGTTATTATCAGCGGCCATGGAGATTTTCCCATCGCATTAAAAGAGTCTTCGGGGATGATATTCGGTGAAGAACATAACCTGATTGCAGTGCCGTTTTTGAAAGGGGAAGGCATTCAAACGCTGCAAGGAAAATATCATCAGGCGCTCAAGGGCATTCCGGAAGAACATGAAGTGCTTTTTCTAGTCGATATTTTTGGAGGAACGCCATATAACGCAGCAGTGTCTTTCATTGCTGAAGATCAAAGAATGGATATGGCAGCCGGCGTAAACCTGCCGATTCTGCTGGAGGTATTAAGCTTGAGAGAACACCTGACGCTCAAAGATTTGCTGAACAACTTAAAAACAATGAGCCAGCAAAGCTTTCAAGTGTGCAGTGAACATTTAGAAAAAGTGAAAACAGCCAATCAAGAAACAAGAGAGGATGAATTGTGATGAACATTGTGTTAGCCAGAATTGATGACCGCTTTATTCACGGCCAAATCTTGACAAGGTGGATTAAAGTCCATGCGGCAGACCGAATTATCGTTGTCTCCGATGATGTCGCACAGGATGACATGAGAAAAACGCTGATCCTGTCTGTTGCGCCTTCAAATGTAAAAGCGAGTGCCGTTTCGGTTTCAAAAATGGCAAAAGCGTTTCATAGTCCGCGCTATGAAGGAGTAACGGCGATGCTCTTGTTTGAAAATCCGTCCGATATTGTATCCCTTATAGAAGCAGGCGTGCCGATCAAAACCGTAAACGTCGGGGGAATGCGGTTTGAAAATCAGCGCCGGCAAATCACAAAATCAGTCAGTGTTACAGAACAAGACATAAAGGCATTTGACACATTAAGTGACCTGGGCGTGAAACTGGAATTGAGGCAGCTGCCTTCAGATGCCAGCGAGGATTTTGCACAGATTCTACGGAACGTAACAAAATAATCAAGGGGATGAGAATATGTCTTCATTACAAATTATTTTGTTGTTAATCATTGCAGCCATCACCGGCATCGCAAGTGTATTGGATGAAGGTCAGACACACCGGCCGCTTGTGGCCTGCACGCTGGTTGGCCTGGTGCTCGGTGACTTAAAAACAGGAATTATTCTAGGCGGCACACTGGAGCTGATGGCGCTGGGCTGGATGAACGTCGGCCTTGCCATGGCACCTGATACAGCGATCGCCTCTGTCATCTCAACCATATTAGTCATTACCGCTGATCAGGGAATTGGCGAAGGCATCGCCGTTGCTGTTGCGTTGGCAGCTGCGGGTCAGGCGCTGACCATTTTTGTGCGGACGATCACTGTCTTTTTCATTCACCGCGCTGATCGCTACGCAAAAGAAGGGAATATAAAAGGAATTGAAATCATGCATATTACCGCGATGGTGTTTCAAGCACTGCGCGTCATGATACCGACATTAATTGTCGCATTGATCAGTGTCAGTGCGGTTCAGGCGTTTCTGGGCAATATTCCGGACGTGATTACAAAAGGGCTGCAAATAGGCGGCGGCATTATCGTGGTTGTCGGATATGCCATGGTGATCAATATGATGAATATTCCTTATTTGAAGCCATTTTTCTATATTGGATTTTTATTAGCGGCGTTTACCGATTTCAACTTAGTGGGATTTGGGGCCCTTGGTCTCTGTCTGGCGCTTTTGTATCAGCAGGTCATGCAAAGACAAAACGCCCACGGAGCGGTCGCAGCTGCTTCAGACGGCGGCCGTGTTGCTGTTTATGATGACGATGACGACCTTGACGCCTAAACCATGAGGGGTGACGAAAAGATGGAGAAAGAAAAACGATTAACGAAAAAAGAGATTTTCAGCATGTTTATTCGTTCAAATTTTTTGCTCGGTTCCTTTAACTTCGAACGTGTGCAGGCCATGGGATATTGCTATGTGATGATACCGGCGATCAAAAAACTGTACGGTCCCGGAGCAAAAAGAAACGAAGCCTTGCAGCGGCATTTGGAATGGTTTAATACACATCCGTGGCTGACAGCGCCTATATTTGGCGTGACGGCAGCCATGGAAGAAGAAATGGCGAACAATAAAGGAATTGATGGAAAAGCGATCAGCGGAATGAAAATCGGTTTGATGGGCCCAATAGCGGGTGTAGGCGATCCGATTTTCTGGGGAACGATTCGCCCGGTCTTAGCTGCGTTAGGGGCGTCACTAGCTTTAGGCGGAAACATTGCCGGGCCCTTGTTATTCTTTTTCTTGCTGAATGCCATAAGATTAAGCACTAAATATTACGGGTTAAAGTATGGCTATGTAAAAGGAATGGAGATTCTGCAGGATTTAGCGGGGAATCGCATTCAAAAGCTGACAGAGGGCGCGTCGATTCTCGGGTTATTTGTCATGGGGGCTCTCGTTTCCAAATGGACCACGATCAACATTCCCATCGTTGTGTCAAGAATTAAGGATGAAAGCGGCAAAGTGGATGTTCAAACCGTACAAAATGTATTAGACAGCATTATGCCGGGCGCGCTGCCTCTAGGGTTAACGTTATTAGTGGCATGGATGCTGCGCAAAGGGGTGAATCCTCTTCTCATTATATGCGGGATTTTTATCATCGGGATTGTTGGGTATTGGGCTGGATTCTTAGCATAAGCTCTGTGGAATGTAAGAAGAGGGAGACTGCCGCAATCTATCATATAACATTCACTCGGATAAAAGCGGAAACCAGGGGAGAATGGCTACAAACTCACCAACTTGTAAAGCAGTCTCTCTTGAAAGTGTTCAAACAAGAAGAGAGGAGCGAAGAAACAAATGAAAAAGAGACTTTCTCAAGGCATCATCATGTTGACCCTGCTGTTCACGATGGCATTTCCTGCTGAGGCAGCCGATTCAAGCTACTATGATGAGGATTATCGACCTCAATATCATTTTACGCCGGAGGCAAACTGGATGAATGATCCAAACGGGATGGTATATTATGCCGGAGAATATCACTTGTTTTATCAATACCATCCATATGGGCTTCAGTGGGGCCCCATGCATTGGGGGCATGCCGTGAGCAAAGATTTGACAACGTGGAAGCACCTTCCTGTTGCACTGGCTCCGGATGACAAAGGCACGATCTTTTCTGGAAGCGCAGTTGTAGACAAGAATAACACAAGCGGTTTTCAAACAGGCAAAGAGAAGCCGCTTGTGGCTGTTTATACACAGGATCGGGAAGGCCATCAAGTGCAGAGCATCGCCTATAGCAATGACAAAGGAAGAACGTGGACGAAATATGCAGGCAACCCGGTCATTCCAAACCCGGGGAAAAAAGATTTTCGCGATCCAAAAGTCTTTTGGTATGAAAAAGAAAACAAGTGGGTGATGGTGCTTGCGGCCGGTGACCGAATTCTTATGTATACGTCCAAAAATCTGAAGCAGTGGACATATGCAAGTGAATTTGGAGAGGGGCAGGGAAGCCATGGCGGAGTATGGGAATGCCCGGATTTGTTTGAGCTTCCGGTAGACGGCAATCCGAATCGGAAAAAATGGGTCATGCAGGTCAGTGTCGGAAACGGTGCGGTTTCGGGAGGATCGGGCATGCAATATTTTGTAGGGGACTTTGATGGAACTCATTTTAAAAATGAAAATCCGTCAAACCAAGTTCTCTGGACGGATTACGGCAAAGACTTTTATGCGGCTGTATCCTGGTCCGACATTCCATCCTCAGATGGCCGGCGGCTTTGGTTAGGCTGGATGAGCAATTGGCAATATGCGAATGATGTCCCTACATCCCCATGGAGAAGTGCGGCATCCATTCCACGAGAGTTAAAATTGAAAACGCTTACTGGAGGAACCAGAGTCGTCCAAACACCGGTGAAAGAGCTGCAAACCATTCGCGGCAACGCTAGGAAGTGGAAGAATCAAACCATATCGCCTGCAAGTCAAAATGTGTTAGCGGGCCTATCTGGTGATGCGTATGAATTGCATGCAGAATTTCAAGTAACTCCAGGTTCGGCAGCTGAATTTGGTTTTAAAGTTCGAACAGGCAAAAATCAATTCACAAAAGTCGGCTATGATCGAAAGAACGCCAAATTGTTCGTTGGCCGGAGCAAGTCGGGGAATGTCACCTTTCATCCAACCTTTAACACAGGAAAACAAACAGCTCCGCTGAAGCCGGTCAATGGAAGGGTAAAGATGCGCATTTTTGTCGACCGCTCTTCAGTTGAAGTGTTTGGGAATGACGGACAGCAGGTCATAACCGATATCATTCTCCCGGATCGATCGAGCAATGGTCTAGAGTTATATGCGGCGAATGGCGGTGTAAAGGTGAAATCATTAGCGGCATACCCTTTACAAAAGGTGTGGGGAACGTCACCTTTTATCTCGAATTTGTCTGGCTGGACGACGGTCAATGGCACATGGGCTGACACAATTGAAGGAAAACAAGGAAGATCGGACGGTGACTCCTTTACGTTGTCTTCAGCTTCCGGATCAAACTTCACCTATGAATCTGATATCACCATTAAGGATGGAAACGGAAGAGGGGCGGGAGCGCTTATGTTCCGCTCTGACAAAGACGCCAAAAATGCTTATCTTGCCAACGTGGATGCGAAGCATGACCTAGTGAAATTCTTTAAATTTGAGAACGGCGCCGCTTCTGTCATTGCCGAATACAAAACGCCGATAGACGTGAACAAACAGTATCATTTGAAAACTGAGGCCGAGGGCGATCACTTTAAAATTTATTTAGACGATCGTCTTGTGATTGATGCGAATGATTCCACATTCTCAGAAGGTCAATTTGGCTTGAATGTGTGGGATGCGACTGCTGTCTTTCAAAATGTAAACAAGGGGCCTTAAAATGGAATTTCATGTAGCAGACACTCAATAAAGCCCTTCATCAAACAGAAGCTGAGGGACAGTTGTGGTCAATCAATACTGTTCCTCAGCAAATCCATGTTTGTTAAAGGGTTGGCAACTTTATCGCGGTTTCGATATTTTGTAAATTCATCTTAACTTGTTCATCTGTGTTCCAAGGGTGGTACCAGCCCTTTTCCATCATATAGCTTGAGATTTGTTCGTGCATATCGAGGGCTTCCTCTAAATGGCGGATTAGGACCTCTTTTACTTCAGGCGTTCCAGCTTCCGTTGCGGCCATCGCATAATTTCTGACTCCGTTTTTTGCGGCAATCAATAAATCCATGGCGATGATTTGGTCTGTCAGTACATTCATGCCGGTCAGATATTCAATGATAGGATTCATTATTCACTCATCTCCTCATTCATGCTTTGCTTTAGATAAAATCGAGACAAATTCCTGTAGCTGCCGTGTGGTGGTGTCAACGTCTTGCTGCATGATTTCCTTCAGCTTCGGATCTGATACCAGCGCCTTCATTGTTTTGGATTTCGTTAAACAAAGTGTCTTAAATGCAGTCATTTCCTGAACCTCAAGCACTTCATGTAAGGCATAGTTCATTTCTGTAACCTCCGTTTTTTAAGGTTTTAACACAACTTTTATACAATCATCCATTTTTGCATCAAAGATGTCATAGCCATGCTTGGCTTCACTAAGAGGCAGGACATGGCTTACAACGTCACCGGGGTCAATTTTGCCCGTTGACACTAATTCAAACATGTATGGCATATAATGGATCACCGGAGCTTGTCCAGAACGTATATTGATGTTTCGCTGCATGATATCTCCTAACGGGAAACCGTTATATCTGCCGCCGTACACGCCTGTAATTTGGATGGTTCCTCCTTTGCGGACGGCTTGGGAAGCAATGACCAACGCACTCATCGTTCCGCCATGAAGCTTTAATCCGCTTGCAAGGAATTCGAGGTCGCTCATTTTCCCATCCATCCCAACAGCGTCAATGACAACATCAGCTCCGCCTTTGGTGATTTCCTTCAAGTAACTCCCGGTATTCTCATGGTCTTCAAAATTAACGATTTCTACTTGATTTGTTCGTTTGGCATGCTGTAAGCGGTAGTTTACATAGTCAACCGCTATAACGCGCTTTGCGCCCTTTAGCCAACAAAACTTTTGAGCAAAAAGGCCGACTGGCCCGCAGCCTAGAACGATCACTGTATCGCCTTCTTTTACGCCGGCATTGTCAACACTCCAGAAACCGGTTGTCATGGCATCGGAGATCACGCTTAACTTCTCATCGGGCTCCTCACAGGTTTCAGGAATTTTAAAATGGGTAAAATTCGCAAATGGCACTCTTAAATATTCAGCCTGTCCGCCCGGATAACCGCCTGTTTGTCCCGAATAACCGAAATAGGCGCCCATTTCTCCATTGTCATTAGATTGATCACACTGGCTTTCCAGCTGATGTTTACAAAAAAAGCATTCACCGCAGGCGATTGTAAAAGGGATAATGACGCGATCGCCTTTTTGCACCTTTGTCACGCCCGGCCCAACTTCTTCAACGATGCCCATCGGTTCATGGCCGATGACATAGTCTTCTTGCAGATTAGGAATGAATCCATGGATTAAATGTAAATCGGATCCGCAAATGGCTGTACTGGTGACTTTTATAATCATGTCATCGGACTTTTCAATCTTTGGATCTGGCACATCTTTGACAACAACATTTTTAATGCCTTGATACGTTACGGCCTTCATGCTAAAAAACCTCCAATGTTAATGTTCATCAGGTGTCCGGTCAAACATCCCTTTTCGATTTGTTTCAACAGGAAAGAGATTCATGTTGCCGACCATGATCGTATTTTTTGCAGAGAGCTGGTCCAGTTTATATTGTTCGCTCAGCTCATACGGGTGGAACCATTTTTTGCTTATCATGAGTTCCGTTATTTCTTGATGCATTGCGATTCCTTGCATCAGCTGTTTCCGTAACAAGGCTCTTACATCAGGCGATGCGGTTTCAGTCAAAGCTACAGCAGTATTTCTCACGCCTTCTTTTGCTCGTATCAGAAAATCTAACGCGAATGTGGTATCTGCAAGTTCAGGCACATTCAGCGAATTAATTGGGTCTAAATGATCTTGGTTCAATGGTGCTCACCTTCCTTTCAATCAATGATGGGCGTTGGGCGGCTTTGAGGGACAGGAGCCTGAAATGGCGCACGCTCATAAACCGCTTGTAAATCAGTAAGGTCTTGCATGGCTTGCTGCACATCTTTCTGCATCAAGTCCTTAAGATCTTGGTCAAATACAAGTCCCTGCATTAATTTTGATTTCGCTACACAAAGTGTTTTAAAATTAACGATTTCATGTAAGTCTACCGCTTCGTGAGCAGCTAATGTTTGATGATCCATAGTGATGTAACCTCCTTTAATCAACGTTACATTTCCCGAAATGAGGGTGTAGCATACGGATAGAACTGTTCACTGTAAAAAAGGGCGCATTCCATATAATTGAAGTTGTTTTTTGGAGAGGTCTATACGCTTCATTCAAAAGAATCCGGTCTTTCATCATCAAATAAGGATATAACAAAACGCCATTAAGATTACATAACAAACCTGGCTAATAGAAAGCCTCTAAAACCTTGGGGGCTTGGGTCTTTTTACCTTTGTATTTTGCACAAAGTAGTGTATAATACAAATCGTAATTATTTCGTTTTACGGAGAAGGAGTGTTGTAATGGGAATGTTATCTGTAAAGAGGTTAGGCATATTAACGATTGGTTCATTACTGGTATTGGCAGGGTGTCAGACATCAGGTTCGTCAAAAGGTGAGTCTAATCCATCATCCTCAGCAATTGAAGAAAACGCATCTAAAACGCAAGAGCAAACATCAGAAGCTCATGATCATGAGCACGAGCACGGCCACGACCATAGTCATGCACATGATGAAGAGACAGAAAAAATTTATGAAGGCTATTTTAAAAACAGCCAAGTAAAGGATCGCCAGCTTTCTGATTGGGAAGGAGACTGGCAATCTGTGTACCCATTTCTTCAAGATGGCACTCTTGACGAAGTATTTTCACATAAATCCGAGCATGAAGGTGACAAGACAGCTGAAGAATATAAAGAATATTATAAAAAAGGGTATAAAACAGATGTTGATCGTATCGTAATCCAGCAAGATACAGTAACGTTCTTCAAAAATGGAAAAGAATCTTCTGGTAAGTATACGTATGACGGATATGAGATTTTAACATATGATGCGGGCAATAGAGGGGTAAGATACATATTCAAACGAGCTGAAAAAACGGAAGGCCTTCCTCAGTATATTCAATTTAGTGATCATAGTATCTATCCGACTAAAGCTAGTCACTACCATCTGTATTGGGGTGATGACCGTAAAGCTTTACTTGATGAAGTGAAAAACTGGCCTACCTACTATCCGTCAGAAATGGACGGCCACGACATTGCCCATGAGATGATGGCGCACTAATCCTATGAAATATGATTTTACCTGTGAATAAGGTAGTGCTTAGACACCAGCTGCTGACTCCTCGTCAGCAGCTTTTTTCCTTCTTTCGTTTCTTCCTCTCCGTCCGATCAACTCATGAAACGTTTTTAAGCTGCTGATTTCTCATACTAGGGGATCGTGAGTTGCTTCGCGTTATATTCGTCGTATCGTAGACCATATATCGCACTGCGCCTGACATCCTCGTTTTTCGATCACTTATAAAAACTTTACTGAAGTCTAGAAAAAATAAACAAAACATTAATAAAACGATGCTATTTCATTAACAAAGGTAAGATACGATCAATATAACTTTATGGTTGGCAAAAAAGTGTTGTAGAGAGAATGTAAAGTAAAGGAGAGTATGAAAGTATGACATTACGAAGGATGAAGAAACATGTAATAGTGGCTTTATTTGCTTTGGTATTATTTCAAAGCTCTGTGAGTGTATGTGATGCGAGCGCAACAGCTAAAGCAAAAACAGTAACGCCGCCGCCACCTGCTTCAGGATACTTTGTGGATCATTACAAAAATAACAGTTCTGCTAATATGACAGTGAATTCCAATCCCGCGATCGGAGTGCTTTCAGAATTTCAAAAGCTTTGGTCTCCCGGAAGTACTTGGGATAGCGGAGTGAAACGAAACAGCAGCGTGTTGGATGCTAATATTCAAAAAGTGGCTGACATTGCTAAACACCGCACCCCGCTCGAGGAAAATGCTGCATACTTTGATGATCGCAGGAATCAGAGCTACAGTGTGATTGACGGCCTTGGTTCGCTTACTGATATTTATCGAATAAATGCGGGCGCGACGACAACAATTAACAGTATCCCTGCAGATGCCACGATAAAAAAATATCATGATGAAGGAACCAATTCCGGCAGCACGAGTTCCAGTCTCGGCAGCATCGTCAGTTTAGTCAATACGTTACGAGGCCCCTATTCTTCAACGAACCCGGCTAAGGGATATTTTCAATATCCACGCCCGTTTCGCTGGGAAAGCAATTCTATTCTTGTCCCAACCCTTATCCCGGCAATTAATCCTGATCCGGCCAAAGATGGAGGGTTTCCCAGCGGACATACAAATGCCGCATATCTCAGCGCTTTTGCCATGGCTTATGCCGTGCCGGAGCGCTATCAGGAACTCCTTACCCGGGCTTCAGAGCTCGGCCATAACCGTATTGTTGCCGGTATGCATTCCCCGCTTGATGTCATGGGAGGACGTGTCATGGCAACTGGCTTGGCGGCCGCTATTCTATCTGATCCAGCCAATCAAAGCTTGAAAAAGGCTGCTTATGATGAAGCTCATCAGAAGTTGTTAACGCAAACCGGCACGGCTGAAGATCGATTCAGTGATTATAACATGAATAAAAATCAGTACACCCAGCGATTGACATACGGATTTGGGCGAATGAATTCAATTGCTAAACCTATGGTGGTTCCTAAGGGAGCTGAAGTCCTGCTTGAAACCCGTTTTCCTTACCTTGACAAAAAGCAGCGCCGCTCGGTTTTAGCTACAACAGGCCTTCCTTCCGGCTATCCTGTTCTCGATGATGCGGAAGGGTGGGGAAGGCTTGATCTCTTTTCCGCTGCCGATGGGTATGGCGCTTTTGACAAAAACGTTACCGTGGCCATGGATGCTTCCAAAGGCGGCTTTTATGCACTTGATCGTTGGCGTAACGATATCTCCGGCAAGGGAAAGCTGACCAAAAAGGGGACAGGCACGTTAAAGCTGGAGGGGAACAATACATATTCCGGCGGCACGAGGATTGATCAGGGAACGCTTGAGGGCGGTTCAGAGACAGCTTTTGGGAGAGGCGATGTTTCAAACAACAGAGGCATCCTGAAGGAAGATGTGTCAGGTAAACTGATCATAGGCGGAGATTACAAGCAATCAGCCAAGGGTATCCTTGAACTCAACCTTAGCGGTAAACATGATCAGTTCCAAATCAAGGGCAAGGCAAAAATAAAGGGGACATTACGCCTCCATTTTTCGGATAACTATATCCCGGAAGACGGCTCCACGATCATCACCTATCATAAGCGTAATGGATCCTTTTCTTCAATCGAAACCACGGGCTTGCCAAGCAAGTACAAAGTGAAGGCCATCTATAAATCCAACCGGATTCAATTAAAAGTTGCAAAATAGATCCAAAGCATCTTCCAGCATTAAAAAGCGGATGGAATGCGGAGCGACTGTTTGATGTGTATCCGTCGCTTGAGAAATGATATTAACGTCTGGATTTTTTTCCATAACAAAGCACCTGTCAATGACAGGTGCTTAGATTGTTGACAATATCTTAAAACAGCTATCGTTTTAGGATATTGTCATTTTTTCAGCGTGATGGAGACCCTAACATGCTTTTTCCGCGACGCGATTTTCTTATTATAGCATCGGCTTTCTCCCTATCGAACGAAAGCGCGGGTGTTCTGCAAGGATGGAGCTTTTCATTTCTTTTACTGCTGGATGGTCTGATGCAAAGAATTGATGTTTGGATTCGTAAAGCTCAACTAATGTTCCGTTATCCAGTACACCTAGTGTGTCACTCAATTGATAAGCGGCTTTTAAATCATGCGTAATAAAAAAATACGATAACCCAAAATCGTCTTTTAGCTCTTTTAACAAATCTAATATTCGTGTTTGGGTTACCATGTCCAGACTGCTGACTGATTCATCTAATACGATCAGCTTCGGTTTGAGGGAGATTGCTCTTGCGATATTGATTCGCTGCAATTGACCGCCGCTGAATTGGTGTGGGTATTTTGTTAAATCGTCTTCGCGTAAGCCTACTCTTTCCAACAGCTCGATGATGGTTCGCCTTTGCTCGTCGATTGTGAGCCTTTCGTAGTTTTCTAATGGTTCTGCTATAATCTGTTCCGCCGTCATCCTTGGGTTGACGGCGGAGTGTGAATCTTGAAAAACCGCTTGAAGATCGCGGCGTATTTTCCGGCGGATTGATTGCTCTGCTTGATATATGTCATGTCCTTGAAAAAGTATTTGGCCCGATTGCGGCCGTTCCAAACCGAGCAGCACCTTTCCTAATGTGCTTTTACCGGCTCCGCTCGGCCCAAGCAAACCTAAGCATGTACCCTTCTCAATCGAAAAGCTGATACTGGATAGGACTTGTTTAGATTGGAATTTCCATTTGAACAATGAACGCTCCGCATAACGATGAGAGACTTCTTTCACTTGTAATAAACTCATTTGTTCACCCCATTAAAATGCCGCTCTTTGTCAAACTGGCCCAATGGCACGGTCATCAATTGGCAATGTCAAACGTGCATCCAATAGCTTCTTTGTATAGTCATGATGTGGTGCATCAAACAGCTGAAACACGTCTGCTTTTTCTGCGATTCTCCCTTTCTGCATCACAGCAACTTCATCCGCCATTTCAGCAATGACGCCCAGATCATGTGAGATGAGCAAAATCGCCGTTCCACACGTA
Organism: Bacillus sp. MSP13; assembly: GCF_000815295.1. Lineage (NCBI taxonomy): Bacteria > Bacillati > Bacillota > Bacilli > Caryophanales > Bacillaceae > Bacillus > Bacillus sp. MSP13. The sequence continues at coordinate 16,807 of NZ_JXAQ01000006.1, read as the reverse complement.
GAGCGCAGGTCGTCTAAATGTTTCAGCACGGTCTTCTGATTATTGACGTCTAGTGCAGTGGTGGGTTCATCCGCAATGAGAATGGCTGGATGTAAGCATACAGCGGCCGCAATCATCACCCGTTGAAGCATTCCGCCGCTTAATTTAAAAGGATAAGATTTTAAAAGTGTAACAGGATTGGATAAGTTCACATGATGCAATGCTTCGATTGCAAGCTCCTTCGCCTGCTTTTTGTTAACAGACGTATGTGAGCGAATGGTTTCGATCATTTGATGACCAATCGTAAAAACGGGTGTAAAAGCGTTCATCGGATTTTGCATAATATAGGCGATCTCTTTGCCGCGGATCTTGCGCATTTCTTGATCTGCCAATCCGTTTAATTCTCGGCCTTGTAATGAAATGCTTCCGTCCACCTTGGTTGTTTTTTGATTGAGCATCTGAAGAATGGACATGCCCGTTACCGTTTTTCCGCATCCGCTCTCACCAATCAGGCCAAGGATTTGACCGCGCTTCAGTTCTAAATTGATGTCTTGCACAAGGGTTGACATGCCTCTTTGCGTTTTGGCCTGTACATGTAGATCTTTCACTTGCAGCACCGGTGATTGTTCTGTTTCCAACTTCTCATTCCTTTTTATCATCGACGTTTGACTCCGTATTTGTCTGATAGACTCTCGCCCAATATATTGAACGTTACAACCACAAGCATGATCATCATCCCTGGGTAAATCATCAACTCAGGGTTCGTCCGAATGTACGATTTTCCTTCATGAATCATCGCTCCCCATTCCGCAGCCGGTGGCTGAACGCCTAACCCAAGAAACGACATAGCGGATATATCCATAATGGCCCAGCCCATTTCCAATGTACCCATCACCACGAGGGGAGGGAGGACATTAGGTATGATATGTTTTTTCATAATCTTCCATTGTGATGATCCATTGATTTTTGCGGCTTTAATAAAGTTTTCCTCTTTCAGGCTAAGCACCATTCCTCTGAAGATTCTTGCATAATAGACCCATTGCACAAGCATGAGGGCCAGAATGACTTGAGGAAGTCCAGGGCCGAATATGCCCACTAGACCTAGAACTAAAACTAAGTTCGGAAAGGCCATCACACCATCACAAAATCTCATTAACAGCTGATCAATCCATCCGCCTTTATATCCCGAAATCGTACCGATAATGAGGCCGATCATGAGTGAGGAAATAAAAATGAGCACCGCAAATCCTAGAGAAATCCGTGCGCCGTACAAAAGGCGGGATAAGTTGCATCTTCCTAAATGATCAGTTCCTAAAGGGAATTCCCAGGATGGAGGATGCAGCTTATATGCCAAATGAACAGCAGCAGGGTTGTTCGGCGCAATCCAAGGGGCACATGCAGCGATTAGAAACAGAATGGACAATATGATAATACATACTGTGATCACTTTTTGACTTTTGTATATCCTGCGTATGCCTCTGATCATCGATACTGCCCTTCTTTCCTGGAAATGCGCGGATCAATATACATTTGAATAAGATCAACGATTAAGCTGCTCACTATAAAAAAGGTGGCGGCGATGAACACATAGCATTGAATGACTGGGATGTCACGATTGAATATGGCCTCAATAAAATAACGGCCAAAGCCAGGCCAAGAAAAAACCACTTCAACAATAATGGTTCCGGTGAGCAGCTTGCCAAGATTCATTCCCAGGCCTGTAATCATCGGAGAAATGGCCATTTTCAATACATGCTTAGCCATAATGCTTTTCTTCTTCAGCCCTCTGATCTTTGCGTATTGTACATACGGTTCTTGCAGATTTTCTATAACACTGGCGCGCAAAAGCCTTGTATACATCGCGATTAAAGGAATCGCCAGTGTCAATGACGGCAGTACGAGGTGCTGCCATGTTCCAATTCCTTCTACTGGAAAAAGATCTAATTGAACAGAAAAGAAAAAAACCATCATATACCCTAACCAAAAAGTCGGAATGGATGCCCCGAAAAAGGATATAAAGCGACTGATATGATCAACTGCGCGATTTCTTTTGATCCCCGCAAAGAAGCCGAGAGGCACACTGACAAGCACCGCGATCAATAAGCTCCCAAGCGCAAGCTCGAACGTTGCTGGCATTCGGAGTGCAACCTCGTCCCAAACCGGCTGATTCGAAACATAGGATAAGCCAAAATCAAATTGGCTTATCTTCAAAATCGAATTGGCATATTGGATAAAGAATGGTTGATCTAAGCCAAACTCATGTCTTTTTTGTTCTAAAATGTCATCGGTTGGCTGGATATGCGCTGCGGCTACATACGCTTCAGCCGGGTCAACCGGTGAGAGTTGTATCATTCCAGTTGTCAGAAGTGCAGCTATAAGAAATACTGGAATGATAGACATGATTCGTTTCAATATATAGATGCCCATAAAAGCCTCCTACTGCTTTATGCGGATACCTGTAAATGGATGTTCGTCACGATTAGCAGGGAAAGTGAAGTTTGTTATATTCTTTTTGTAGATCGCTATCTTTTTCATATAAGAGATTGGAACGATGGCTCCCTGATCTTGAAGGGATGTTAAAATAGATGAGTAAAGCTTTTGGCGCTCTTTTTCATCCGTTGTTTGAGGAACCTTTTCCATCTGCTTTAATAACTCTTCTTTGTTTGGATAGGCAGAAATCGCTTCATTAAATCCAAACCCTTTTGACGCGACAATGTTTACAAATGTATGCGGGTCATAAGGCGCGCCGTAGTTGCTAAAGAAGTTCATATCAAATTCGTTCGCTTTGAACCGTTTCACCTGAGTCGCCAATTCTACTCCCTCAAGATTCAGCTTCACTCCAATGGCCGCCCATTCTGCTTGCAGCGTTTCTGCCATTGCTTTTTGAATGGATTCCGCGGAATCATACATCATATTAAATTCAAGCAGCTTTCCGTCTTTCTCACGCACCGTCTTTCCATTCGGGAGCTTCCAGCCTGCCGCATCTAATAACGCTGCCGCTTTATCCGCATCATATTTCACGGGCTTTATATGAATATCAGATGTATATGGGAAAGTTGTCGGCAAAATATAATCTGCTTTTTCTTCTAACCCGGAGGTAATGCCTTCCACCATGGCGTCTTTATTAAAGCCATAATGAAGGGCTTGGCGAACACGTTCATCAGACAGCTGTTCTTTTTTCGTATTCATAACAAGCTGTCTCGCCGCTACCGGTTCAGAAAGGCTTGTTTCATATTGGCCTGTCGATTGCAGCTGCTTATATGCATCCAAACTGATGACGCCTTCACCGTAAATGAAATCCAGTTCGCCTTTTTCAAACGCGAGCACTCTTGTTTCTGCGTCCGGGATGACTTTCACCTTGATTTTCTCGACCTGAGGCTTTTCACCCCAATAATTTTCATTTCGTTTAAAAATCGCATATTCATCGGTTTTATGTTCTTCCAATACCCATGGGCCCGTCCCGACAGGTTTAGTGACGCCTTTTAATGTATCGCCGTCCTTCGGGAATCCATTCTCGCCTAAAAACCGAACAGGCCGTACAACTGCCAGCTCCTGAATGGTTGGATAATAGGGTTCAGTTAGTGTCAATTGAAATGTATGATCATCGATTATTTTTGTTTGAGCTATTTTTGTCATAAAGCCTAACCAGCTATGCAACTCAGGATGTTTTAAAATGGAATCAAAATTCTTTTTCACGATTTTCGCATTAAAGGTTGTCCCGTCTGAAAATGTTACATTCTTACGCAAATGAAACGTATACACTTTGCCGTCATTAGATAGATCCCAAGACTCAGCTAAATGCGGTTTAAGCTTTCCGCCCGCTTCATAAGAGACCAAAGGCTCATATACCATGGACTGCGTAATCAATTGGGAAGGGTTATAGACATGTGGATTCATTTCTCCTATATCTCTAGGCCAAGCCATTGTGACCATATTGTTATGATCTTTCTTCTCTGATGAATGTCCTGCGTTTGTACATCCTGCTAAAAAAATAGAAAAGATGAGCATGAATAAGAAAGTAATGTTAATTTTCAAACGAATTGGCCCGCTAAGCATCTGTGGTTTCCTCCTAAATGATGTTGATAATCATTTTCATTTTAAGGAGAGCAAAACCCCTTGTCAATGTAAGAATATAGATATTGATGTTGAATCCAGTGATGTGCCAACGGCTGTTTGTAGAAATCACAATAAAACAAGTATTGGAGAATAAATGAAACGATAAAATGCCAAAGCTCAGTGCACCCCAGGCAGAGAATGATGCGCCGTTGACACAGGCAATTATGAGCAAACAACAAGCAGCTCAACCGTTGAAAACAGCGGTACACTTAAGGCAGGTGTCGCGATTGCCAAACCGGCAAGCTTTGTCCAAATATGAAAACCATCCGTGCTACAAACGGCAAAACCCTTACAACGAATGAGGAAGAGGTTCTCAAGTAAGGTTTTTAATTCGAACCTGCAACCATATGAATATTTGAAAGGAAGGACGTATAAGATGACAAATAAAGAAGATAAGACGCTTCGGTTCCTCCTGCCGCAATAGAAAGGAGGAAACCCCCCGTATGTACTGGGAGCCCATGAATGCAAGCGCCTAAACAAAAGGTCCATTTGAAGCTGTGCCTATAGATGTAATAGTTCGCTGCTGTTAATAAAACCCAAAACACGGCATACCAATTCTTCAAAGTGAATCAGAGATAGTAGGGCTGTTGGCGCTGGCGAGCTTTTCCATATAGTATTGGTATCTACACATAATGTCCACATACATATGCCATAATCGATCAAAATCCAATGGAGGTAATAAATGGTGCTCCTCTTCTTCGCCATACCTTGCTGGAGTCATCATCACCGATCTCTTAGTTAATCGACCATCAGTGTAGTTCCACTACCATAATGCTATAACCTGAAAGGCCGAGTTCAATTTCTCGGCCCCGTCTAACTCAGTTTCTCATTAGTATCAAAATTAATTCTTATCTTAAATCTTCTTATGATTCTACTTCTGATACACTTTTTATAGTGATAGAGTAGGTCTGACAATTAATTCACTTACATCGATCTCTACTGGCTGCGAGATTGCATATAGAATAGCCTGTGCAATAGCAGAAGCAGGAAGCGCTTGTCTGCGGTATTCGATCATCGCTTCACTCGCCTGTTTATCCGTAATATGATCGGCTAGTTCTGATTCCGTTACGCCCGGTGCAATTACAGTTGTTCGAATATTATTCGTTGCTTCCTGTCGCAAGCCTTCTGTGATGGCACGGACAGCATACTTGGTTGCGCAATAAACAGCTGCAGTGGGGGTAATCTCATATGCGCCTATGGAAGCTATATTGACGATATGTCCGCTATTCTGCTCTTTCATTATAGGCAAAACAGCGCCAATACCATGCAGGACTCCACGAATATTTACATCGATCATACGATTCCATTCTGCGATTTTCAGAGATTCCAATTTAGATAATGGCATTACACCCGCATTATTTACGATGACATCGATTTTGCCGTATGCTTTTATAATTTCTTGGACGGTATGCTGCATTTGTTCAAAGTCTGTGACATCCAGTTGCTTGTAATCTGCATGATATCCTTTTTGGAGAAGAGTGGATACGAGTGTTTCTAACTTATCTGTTCTCCGCGCTGCTGCTATTACTGTAGCTCCATTCTCAGCTAATAAATCAACAGTTGCTGCTCCAATGCCGCTGCTTCCACCGGTGACAAGAACAACTTTATTCTTTATACTCATCTTTGTATCATCCTCTTTTAAGTCATTTTTCTTTAAGAAATCTTTAGCTTCTTTCACGATGCAGGACCATCCCTGCGTGATATAAGATTCCGTTTTTAAAATCTCCATCAGCTGTGAATCCTGTATCATCTTGATATTCAATGTGGTCACCTGTTATTTGGTAATGACCTGTATAGGCGCATTCGACATTGCCGCGAGCTTCAATATAGCGACCATCGGACAGCAGTTCATGCCTGATATACCGATCTTTGGTAACCTAAAGTCCACCGTAAGAATGATTGTTTTTTCCATCCATATCATCCAGCTCCTTTTCTGTTCTACTATTAGTATCAGGGAAAGATAACATGGAGTGGTAGCCGGTTTCTCTTTCATTCTTGCCCTATCCTCCAAAGTCGATAAGGTTTGTAAAAGGAGGGATTTCATGTCTCTAGAAGAGCAATTGCAATTGAAAGAAGAGGAGCTTACAAATCTAGTGTCATCCTTTGCTGCCAAGGAGGGTACGAACGTAACGTCAATCTCTGGGTTGGAATTTATTCGATCTGCCAAGCCGCTCGTGCCTGTACATATTATGCATGAACCTGCTTTGTGTATTGTTCTGCAAGGAAGAAAAGTGGTTTCTATAATTGGAGAAGACTTCTTTTACGGTAAAGGGGAATACTTAGTCGTGGCAGTCGATCTTCCTGTTATCGGAGAAATTTTACAAGCAAGTGAGATGGAACCTTATTTATGTCTTCGATTGAATTTTAACTTGATGCAAATTGCAGAGGTCTCAAAAGAGTATAAGCAACATAGCACTAATCATCATGCTACAGGGCGAGGAATATTTGTTGATCAGACAGATGAGGTCATTCTGGATGCATTTATCCGACTTGTGAAACTACTTCATTCCCCTGATGATACAGAAATACTTGCACCTTTAATCATCAAGGAAATTCTATACCGCATTATGCAGGGAAAGCATGGTCATACAGTAAAAAGCCTTGTTGCCAAGGGGAGTAAATTATCTGAAGTGGCTGCTGCTCTGGATTATTTAAGAAATCATTTTTCTCATGAAATCAAGATAGATGGACTAGCTAAAAAAGTAAACCTTAGCCCATCGGCTTTATATCACCATTTTAAACAAGTTACAACCATGACTCCGGTCCAATACCAGAGAGCTTTACGTCTTCATGAAGCAAGGCGGTTGATTATCGGGAAAAATATGAGGGTTGCTGACGCTGCCTTTCTAGTTGGCTATGAAAGTCCTTCTTATTTTAATAGAGAGTATAGAAAGATGTTCGGCAAGCCTCCAGGGAAAGATCGTAAAGAGAATCTGAATTTATATAATGTGTAATCAAATCAAGAAGTCGCATACGATGCGACTTCTATCCATTTAACGAATGAGCTAACTGTTGACCTTATTTCCCCTTTTGGAATTTAAGATGGGATTTGATAAAAAGCAAAATTAAGGATCTGGGTGTTGTATAAAAAAATATATTTTTGTTCCATTTTCGTATAAAAAATTATATAATTAATTCAAGAATTGAATTTCTAGAGTTGAATGAAAGTTAGGTGTTTAGGCTTTGGCTGGAGCAAAACAGATTTTAGAAAGTTATATCCCATTTGCAAAAACGATAGGAGAAATGTTTGGGCCGAATTGTGAGGTTGTCATTCACGATTTGACAACGCCTCAGTCTTCCGTCTTTTTTACAATGAACAATCATGTGACAGGAAGAGAGGTTGGTCAATCCTTTGATCACTTGGTGAAAAAGGTACTTTTATCAGACGAATTTAAAGAAGATTATTTAGCAGGGTATGAAATCGAAACAGAAGATCAGCGAACAATAAAATCATCGACTACCCTTATTAGAGATGATTGCCAGCAGGTAATTGGAGCGTTTTGCATCAACTATGACATGAATGTCATGATTCAAATGAAAAAAATAGTAGATGCATTTATGCCTGCCACTGAAAAGAAACATCACTTACAAACCCCGAATACGACGGAACAGGAAACTTCCATTCAGAATGTAGAAGAGATCACAAATCAGTTAATCGAACAAATCGTGGCGAATCACAAACACTCTCTTATGAAGCGCCGGGAAAAAATTGAGCTGATCAGATTTATGGATGAAAAGGGAATATTCCTCATGAAAGGTGCCGTTGATAAAGTGGCAGAACAATTAGGTATTTCAAAGGTAACTGTCTATAGTTATTTGGATGAAGTGAAAAAAAGACAATAGGAGTGAGTAGAGTGGAGAGTATTTTTGAGGCAGGGAATTTAAAATCGAACGGTCATTATGCCTTAGCTGTGATTCATCAAAACACGGTCTATGTATCAGGGCAATTTGCCATTGATCCAATCACGCAGGAAAAGAAATTTGGCACAATTGAAGAAGAGACTTTACAGGCATTGTCAAATATAGAACGTATTTTAGAAGAAGCCGGCAGTCATAAAGGCCGAATATTAAAGCTGACCTTATATCTTCACGATATCAATTTATTAGACCGTGTTGATAATGTCTGTCAGGGTTTCTTTGCCGATTTTCGTCCAGCATGTTCAATTGTTCCGACGAACGAACTGCATTACGGTTTTCAAATTGAGATTGAAGCAATTGCCAGTCTGTAATATATTTTTTTGTCTATGTCATATAAAAAAATCTATAAAAGATAAAAAAATATACAAATAGAGGGAGGATCTAAACATGAAGGAGCAATATCAATGTCATTCTTGCGGTGCGAAATACAATGTGTCTGAACAGATATGGAAATGCCAGTGTGGCGGCGTATTAGATCTTCTGAAAGAAAAGATAGAATTTGATGATCTAAAAGTAAATAAAAACACCCCTTCAATGTGGAGATATATTGAAGCCATGCCATTTGGGCGCGACTCTGGAAGTTGGAGTGCGATTACTATGGGTGAAGGAAACACACCTCTCATCATGTTAGACAGCGAAGAGCCGAATACTTTTGTGAAAGTGGATTATATGATGCCTACTTTGTCTTTTAAAGATCGCGGTGCTGCTGTATTAATAGCTAAGGCAAAGGAGCTGGGAGTGAAGCATGTGATAGCCGACAGCAGCGGAAATGCAGGGACATCTATTGCAGCTTACGCCAAGCGGGCTGACATCGCATGTGACATCTTTCTTCGGAAGGGTACATCGCCTAAGAAAATCGCGCAGGTCAAAGCCCATGGGGCCAACGTTCGCGAAATTGAAGGCACAAGAGAAGATGTAGCTGAAGCAGCGCAAAAGGCTGTGAATGAAGAGAAAAAATTCTATGCCAGCCATGTGTATCATCCATTTTTCTATGAAGGAACAAAAACATATGCCTATGAAATTTGGGAACAAATGAACGGAGCGCCTGATACGCTTATGATTCCAGTTGGAAATGGCACGTTATTGCTCGGGGCCTACTATGGATTTAAAGAATTATTAGAGAACAAATGTATCGAAAAAATGCCAAAACTCGTTGCGATACAGGCCGAGAATTGTGCACCGTTAGCGAAAGCATTTGTCAGCAATCAACAATCAGCTGAACCTATCGAAAACAGCGGCACACTTGCAGAGGGCATCGCGATTGCCAAACCGGCAAGATCTGCCCAAATCTTAGAAGCCATCCGTGCCTCAAACGGCCAAATCATTACAACCAATGAGGAAGAGATTTTAAAAGCCCGTACAGCATTAGCTGGTAAAGGCTTCTATGTTGAACCCACAACAGCAGCAAACTATGCAGGTTATTTAAAATACGAACATTCTTCAGATGAAAAAATCGTGATTCCATTATGCGGTGCCGGGATTAAGTCTAATTAGGAACTCAGAGAGAAACCTTTCATATGAAAATGGGGGAGTTAACATGGAAAACAAGAAAATCATTTTGCTGAGCACCGGCGGTACAATTGCAAGTAAGCCTGATCCTGAAACAGGTCTATTAGAAGCAGGTGCTATGACAGGCGAAGAGCTTTCTGAAATGTGTCAGCTGCCTTCTCATATAGAGGTCGAAATCAAGTCAGTCTTTCAAATGTCAAGCAGTCATATGACTTTTCATCACCTTGACGTTCTAAAAGAAAATATAGAAAGTTTCTTCCGGAGTAAGGATGTTGCTGGAATTGTGATATCGCATGGGACAGATACCCTTGAAGAGACCTCATATTTCCTTGATCTGGTTATTTCTGATGAAAGGCCGGTCGTGTTAACGGGGTCACAAAGAGGACCGACACTTGAAGGTACAGATGCATTTGTGAACTTAAGACAAGCTTTTTTATTAGCAGCACATCCTGATGCGCCAGGCTTAGGGGTAACAGTGTTGTTTAATGAGAGGGTCTTTGCTGCTCGATATGTGAAAAAACAGCATGCGTCAAATGTTGATGGTTTTTTCTCGCCGGGATTCGGTTATTTGGGAACGGCTGATCAAGATGAGATCGCGATTCATCAAAGATTAATCAAGCGTGAGACGTATCAGCTGATTCAACCTTTGCCAAATGTAGAACTTATTAAGTGTGCACTTGGATCAGATGGAAAGTTTATAGATTATGCAGTTGAGTGCGGAAGTGCCGGCATCATTATTGAGGCGCCGGGAAGAGGCCATACCGCTCCAGCCATATTAGAAAGTGCAAAGAAAGCTGTACAGAAAGGGATTACTGTCGTTTTGACAACAAGTGCTGACGAAGGTGAAGTCAAGGGAGTATATGGATTCAAAGGAAGTGCTTCAACATATGCAGATGCCGGAATCATACTTGGCGGCAGCTATGACAGTAAGAAAGCAAGGATCAAACTGGCTGTTTTGCTGGCTGCTGGACAGAAAATTGATGAGGCTAGCTTTAAATATTAAGAATAGTAGGGGGAGATTATATTGAAGCCTGTACACACGAAGTATTCAACACGGGATGGGGGCCATTACGTGCCAGCTATGGAACACAATGATGTTCTCTATATTTCAGGGCAGTTGTCGATGAATCCGGAAACGGGGAAAATCCCGGCTGGGGGCATAAAAGAAGAAGCAAAACAGGCATTGGCAAATATGGAGCTTGTCCTCAAGGAACGGGGATTAGCGAAGGAAGATGTGATATTATGCCGACTTTATACCCCAGATGTAAAGTATTGGCCGGATATCAATGAAGTGTATGCTCATTTTTTCGGCAATCATAAACCGGCAAGAGTAGTTGTTCCATCAAATCATTTATATGCCGGATGTCTTGTTGAAGTTGAAGCCATTGCAGCGATAAAGGAAGAGGTGCAATGAAGTATTTAGAATTAGATACACCAGCTCTTTTAATCGATAAAGACGTGATGCTAAGCAATATGAAGGATATGCAAAATTACGCTAATGAGCAGAAAGTAAACTTACGACCTCATACAAAAACACATAAAATGCCTACATTAGCGAAACGACAAGAAGAAGTGGGGGCTAAAGGAATCGCTGTAGCGAAAGTAGGAGAAGCTGAAGTGATGGCGAGAAATGGTTTGAAGGATATTTTTATTGCAAATGAGATTGTTGGGAAATCAAAGCTTGAACGTATTAAAAAACTATCTGAAACAATTGATATCTCCTTTGGTATTGATAGTGCGCATCAAGTGCATGAGATTGAAGAAGTATTTGAAGGAGCCACAAAGAAAGCCCAGGTGTTAGTGGAAATTGAAGTAGGAGAACAACGCTCTGGGATTATTGAGGAACATGATTTTCGTACTTTATTAGAATTCATCAAAACGTGTAAAAATGTCGAGTTTAAAGGAATCTTCTCACATGACGGGCATTCTTATAAAGCGAAAAGTATAGCACATTGTAAAGAACTCTATAATGAAAGTGTAGAACGAACATTAGATTTCGCCCGAATAGCGGAAGAAATGAATCTTAAGCCGAAAGTAATTAGTATTGGCTCTACACCTCCCTTCATGTTTAAGTTTGATATTCCAGAAGGGGTGACAGAAATTAGACCTGGCACTTACATTTTTATGGATGCCTCACAAGCAAATGTGATTGGCACGTATGATCGCTGTGCAGCTTCTGTCCTCACAACCGTGATTAGTAAACCAACAAAAGAACGAGTCATTACAGATGTAGGGGCAAAGGGTATTACTGCCCAAACACGAAGTGAAGGGCTCACTGCAACCAAAGGGCTTGGCCGTATCAAAGAATACGAGGGCGTTTATATTCATGGCGTATTCGATGAACATGCTATCATTTATAATGAAGACTTTCGCAACCAAGTGAGTATAGGAGACAAGGTTCAAATTATTCCTAATCATATTTGCCCGGTTGTTAATTTACATGAAAAAGCCTACTTAGTCTCTGATGGAGAGGTGATAGAGGAATTAGATATTGAAGCTAGAGGGAGACTTCAATAATCGAGGAAAATCATGTCTAATTAATAATATCCTTACCTGATGTGTTAAATGTAAATATATATAGGAGGATGCCATGAATCATGACAAAGCTATTTTACAAAGATCCCTATCTAAAAGCGTTTGAAACGAAACTCTTGAAACAATTTCAGGACAAAAAAGGTGATACGTATATTATTTTAGAGAAAACAGCCTTTTATCCAACCGGCGGGGGCCAGCCACATGATATAGGGACTGTGAATGGAGTCAAAGTTTTAAACGTTGAAGAAGTAGATGGAGAAATTCGTCATTATATAGAAAGGGCTTTACCTCACTCAGATGATAAGGTCGTTGGGGTTATTGACTGGGAACGGCGTTTTGATCACATGCAACAGCACACCGGGCAGCATATTTTGTCGGCGGCATTCGCGCAGTTGTACGATCTTCATACAGTTGGATTCCATCTTGGAAATGATACGGTTACCATTGACCTTGACATATCAGAATTAACAGAGGAAATGGTAGGCAAAGCAGAGAAGCTTGCAAACGACATAATAATGGAAAACAGAGCCATCGTCACAAAGTGGGTGGAATATGATGACTTAGTCAATTATCCAATTCGCAAAACCCCATCTGTAAAAGAAAATATTCGTCTTGTCATGATTGATGATTTTGATTATAACGGATGCGGTGGAACACACCCGAGCGCTACAGGGGAAGTCGGAGCAATTAAAGTATTGAATTGGGAAAGACAAAGGAAAAAAATTCGTTTGTCTTTTGTTTGTGGTAATCGGGTCATAACCCAATTCGATCAAAAACAAAAGGTAATGGTTGAATTGACGGGATTGCTTAATCGTCCTGAAGGGGAATTAAGTGAAGCTGTCAAACGCTTGCTTGAAAATGTAAAGAGGCTAGAGAAAGAGCTTCTAGAATCTAATGAAAAAAACCTTCAGTATGAAGCCAATGATTTATTAGCCAAAAGCACCATTCAAAATGATGCTGTAGTCATTATAGAAACCTTTTCAGATCGATCGATCCAAGAACTTCAAAAGCTAGCAAAAATGATTGCCGACCGAGAAAAAAGAGCCCTTATTTTTCTCTTATCAGAAAACAATAATCGCTTCCAACTGGTTTGTGGACGAGGATCAACAAATAAAATGGACATGAGAGTCCTTATGCAAGAAAGCCTTTGTCTTATTGATGGAAAAGGTGGAGGAAATCAAACGTTCGCTCAAGGTGGAGGGATTGCGTCATTAAAAGTAGAGGAATTTCTAAGGCGCGTCATTAGCATTATAGCTAAACTATTAAAGTGAGAAGAAAATACGACAGTCAATTAAGTGGTAACTCCTTATGTTCATTTATTAAATGAGATCCAGGAATCGAGCATCGACAGCCATATCGAGGCCTGCATAAAGAAAGCCGGAATATGAGATCCGGCTTCTTCTCCATTATTTTCCCTTTGCTTTCTTCCGCTTCTCCTTCTCCGCCCGGTAAAACTCATGAAACATCTTCATCAGCGCCCGCTTTTCGATCCGCGACACATAGCTGCGCGAAATACCAAGCTCTTTAGCAATCTCCCGTTGCGTTTTTTCCTTCTTCAAATCAAGCCCAAACCGCCCGACAATCACTTCCTTCTCACGATCATCTAAGATGTCAATGTATTGCTTCACTTTTTCAAGCTCCATGTTGAGCTGGATCGTATCAATCACGTCTTCATTTTCTGATTTTAAAACGTCGATTAGGCTTATTTCATTCCCTTCTTTATCCTGCCCGATTGGATCATGAAGGGAGACGTCTTTTTTGTTTTTTTCAATGCGCGCAAATGCATGAGGATTTCGTTCTCAATACACCGTGCGGCATACGTCGCCAGCTTTGTCCCTTTTCCGGCGGAATAGCTTTCAATTCCTTTGATCAGCCCGATTGTTCCGATGGAGATTAAGTCCTCTGCATCCTCACCTGTATTTTCGAATTTTTTCACAATATGGGCGACCAAGCGAAGATTATGCTCTATCAGCATATTCCTGGCATGTTCATCCCCTTTAGCCATAAGTTCTAAGTATTTTTTTTCCTCGCTGCTTGAGAGCGGTTGTGGAAAGGCATTGTTTTTCACGTAAGATACTAAAAAGACAAGCTCTTTAACAACAAAGCCGAGCGCTGCGAAAACACCTGTCACCATCGTCACCTCCACAAAAGTATGTAGGCAAAAGCCTATATGTAAATGTATGTGGGCGTAAGGCTGTCTGTGTCTGTACAGGGAAATTTCTCGCAGGGGGGCTTGGCTTTTGTGAGCAACATACGAATTTCAAATTTTTAAAATAATTTTTATCAGACTCCCATACATTGAAATGTACAAAAAATGTGTATGGGGGGGATGGGAATGAAAAAGTGGATGGCAGGCCTGTTTCTTGCTGCAGCAGTGCTTCTTTGTTTTATGGTTCCGCAGCAGATCCAAGGCGCTTCTATGTACGACAAAGTGTTGAGTTTTCCGCTGTCTCGTTATCCGGAAACAGGGGGTCATATTAGAGATGCGATTGCAGAGGGACATTCTGATATTTGCACCATCGACAGGGGCGGAGCGGACAAAAGACGGCAGGAATCATTAAAAGGAATTCCGACGAAGCCGGGCTATGACCGGGATGAGTGGCCGATGGCGGTTTGTGAGGAGGGTGGCGCGGGGGCAGATGTCCGATATGTCACGCCTTCTGATAATCGCGGGGCCGGCTCGTGGGTAGGGAATCAAATGAGCGGTTATCCTGACGGCACCAGAGTGCTGTTTATTGTTCAGTAATAGAGGAATAGAGGCTCTTTCCTGAGCCTCTGTTGTTATGATCCTTCGCGATGCTGAATGTTCGGAGGATAGATTTGTGCTTTTCGCCAATACTGGCGTGTTCCTTCGTCTCGAACAACGATGCCTAGCTCTGCCAGTTCGAAACGGAATTCTTCAACATCGTCTGTATCCTCGTCTTTCAGTGCATGGTGGCGAGCTTTTAATAATGCATGGGCGCCTGACGAAAGGTCTGGTGCATCAGGTATCCACCGGCGAAATTGACCTTTAAACGGATCACCATCAGCTGACCATTCGTAATGATGCTGTCTAAAGGCCTTCTCGACGTTTTGTGGTTTTTCATCAATTTCTTCCCGCACCAATTCATACCCGGCTTTTCCTAAGAGGACAAGCTGTTTTTGATCGATAAACACAAGAGCGATGTCGTTGGAATCAATCGTTTGCACTTTCTTTCCCTTGGTTAATTCCACTGTGTCATCTGTAATCTTGACAGACAGCAGCATGGCAATAACAGAATAAGCGAACCAAATCCCTGCAGACGCCCCAAGGAGCGCAATGATGAATGCAGCTGGTGATCCCTGAAAAGAGGTCACCAGACGAAGCGGTCCCTCGAAAGGAATCCATGGGAGTGACAATGCCCATTTTCCAAACTGTGGGATAAAATACCCGATCGCAAAGCCAATGATTGCAAGTGCAACGTATAACAAGTAAACAGCGGTTTTCGTAACTCCTATAAGAGTGTATGGCCGATTATACAACATGTCACCTTCTTTTTCTGAGGGAAATCAAAATCTCCTTTCTATATTTTATCTTAAAAACTTGGTAAATCAAGGAAAAAACTTCCTGCAACAGCCGGAAACAATAGCGTTCAGGGAAAACATGGACCTGAGTTGGCAGTCGTCTCGGCTCGGATGGCGCAGCTGAAAATCAAACCGCTTAAGCTGTTTTTGAAAAAGAAAAGCTAATGCTTAAGAACATATAAACCAGGGGCAACAGTCAAATCCTTTTTGACTTCATTTGTGTTTATGCGTATCACAATTCAGTTCACTGGGAACATAAAAAGTAAAGGCTTTTTAGACAACCAGGAGGAATTGACATGAAAATCGGATTAATAGGGCTGGGAAAAATGGGCATCAACATAGGAAAGCAATTGATTGACCGCAAACATCAAGCGGTTGGGTATGATGTGAATCAATCGGCTGTTGATGAATTGAAAGCCTATGGGGCTGAAGGGTCAACGAATCTAAACGAGTTGATTTCTTCATTAGATACGCCGCGTATACTATGGGTTATGGTGCCGCATGGCGTTGTCGATGCTGTTTTGCGTGATGTGGCACCTTTATTAAGCCAAGGCGATATCATCATTGAAGCCGGAAATTCTCATTATAAAGAATCGATTCGCCGTTACAATCAACTGAAAGAAGCGGGTATCCATTATCTCGACGCCGGAACGTCAGGCGGAATGGAAGGCGCACGCCACGGAGCCTGTTTTATGGTGGGAGGCGACCCAGAAGCATGGGAGGCTGCTGAGCCGCTGTTTCGGGATGCTGCCGTCGAAAATGGCTATCTTTACGCTGGTGAAGCGGGCAGCGGACATTTTCTGAAAATGATTCATAATGGCATTGAGTACGGAATGATGGCTGCGATCGGTGAAGGATTCGAAGTGCTTGAAAACAGCCAATTTGATTTTGACTATGAAAAGGTCGCCAGGGTGTGGAATCATGGCTCTGTCATTCGATCTTGGCTTATGGGGCTGACTGAGCGGGCTTTCTCTAAAGATGCGAAGCTGGATCAGATCAAAGGTATCATGCATTCCTCAGGTGAAGGAAAATGGACGGTGGAAACAGCGCTTGATCTGCAAACAGCAACGCCGGTAATCGCCATGTCGCTATTGATGAGATACCGTTCTTTAACAGACGATACGTTTACAGGAAAGGTTGTCGCGGCGCTTCGAAATGAATTCGGAGGCCATGCGACAGAAAAAAAGTAGGGGGCGCACACGCCTCC